>JAICSC010000431.1 GCA_025937085.1 Nocardioides sp. | reverse complement strand
CGTCCCGGTGCTGCGCCGCGAGTTCGCGGCCCTCAAGCCGGACCACGTCCCCGACGCCCCGACGCACCGGTCCTTGGTGGCTGCCCAGGGCTCATCGACTGAGGACTCATCGACTGAGGACTGGGTGGTTGAGGAGGGCCTCCTGGAGGCCCGTCTCGAAACCCCCCAGGAGGTCAGGGCATGACGAACATCGTGGTCATCTCCGCCGGCATCTCGGTGCCCTCGTCGACCCGCATCCTGGCCGACGCCCTCGGCAAGGCGGCGGCGCGCGCTCTTTCGGTGGTTGAGGAGGGCCCCCTGGGGGCCCGTCTCGAAACCAGCACGGCGTACGACGTCATCGACCTGCGCGACCTCGCCCACCTGGTCACCGACAACGTGCTCACCGGATTCCCCACCGGCGCCCTCGCCGACGCCGTACGCCGCGTGGCCGAGGCCGACGCGGTGATCGCGGTGAGCCCGGTGTACGCGGGCTCCTACTCCGGCCTGTTCAAGATGTTCGTCGACGTCCTCGAGGACGGGACTCTCGAGGGCAAGCCGGTCCTGATCGCCGCCACCGCCGGCACCGCGCGCCACTCGCTCGTGCTGGAGTACGCGATGCGGCCGCTGTTCGCCTACCTGCGCGCCGACGTCGTCCCGACCGCGGTCTTCGCGGCGAGTGAGGACTTCGGAGCCGGCGCGGTGCGGGACGGCTCGCTCTCCCAGCGCATCGACCGCGCCGCCCGCGAGCTCGCCGACAAGGTCCTCCGCCGCGGCACCGTCCTCCCCGACGACCCGTTCGAGAACCCCACCCCGTTCGAGGACCTGCTCCGCGACGTATGAGCCTGGTTCCGGGCTGAGCTGACGTCACCGGCGACCCGGGTCACGGAGGGCGAGGCGGATGTCCTCGGCCGCGAGCCACTCCCTGGCTCGCCCCCTCCGGCGTTCGTCGGAGTAGGCGTGCCACCGGTCGAGCAGGCCCGATCGTCCCACCTCGCCCTTGAACCGGCGGAAGGCCGCGCGTCCCTCGATCGCCCTTTCCAGCGTGTCACGCAGCTCTCCGGCAGCGAGCTCGGACAGGGGACACCCGGGGCTCGTAGCGATCAGGGCACCGCTGTCCTCCGCTGTCTCAGCAGCTCCCGACACACCAAGTCGGCCGGAGCGGCGAGCAGCCCGGCCAGCCGCTCCAGCACCTCGAGGTCGTCGGTCCCGGCCACCTCCGGAACCGCCCTGACGACGGCGGGCGCGAGCAGGGCCGCCCGGAGGCACGACCACAGGTCGACCTCGTCCGCGGCGGGGGACCAACCTTCGTCGAGACACACCCGCGCCACCTCGAGGGCGCGCCGCGCAAGGTGGGAGTCGAGCTCTGCCGAGCCGGGTAGGGGCGATGAGTGGTCGAGCAGCATCAAGCGCCAGACCGAACCACGGACGTCGTTGGCCAGCCCGGTGTCGAACCCTCCGGTCTCGATCTCGTGCCTCGCGTCGGCGATCGCCCGGATCCAGGACCCGGGATCGGTCGCGACCTGCTCGGCGACCGCCTGCGGGACGACCAGCGGCGTGCCCTCGAGCATCACCCCACCCTCCACCGGCACCAGCCGGCCGAGCGCGTGCTGTCCGTGGGCGACGAGCG
>JAICSC010000373.1 GCA_025937085.1 Nocardioides sp. | reverse complement strand
TGTCCGCGTCGATGAACGCCATGAGACGGTGCAGGCCACTGTCGCGCTCACGAGTGATCAGGGTGTCGCCGTCGTAGTGGACGAGCTCCCACCGCTGAGGCTGCTCGCCGAGCTCCTTCGACAGGTCGTCGGTGGGCGTCAGGTCGACCCAGACGGAGCCGTCGTCCTCCTGGCTGACCTCCAGGGTGACCGAGGAGCTTGCGTAGGTGCCGACGTACCTGCTGGCGTCGATGCGGGGCGGGTCGGCCGGTGGGAGCGGCTCGTCGGGGAGCGAGCGGCCGGTGAGCTCGCGCAGCGCGTGGCCGACGACGTCGCGGAAGACCAGCCCGGCGTTGCCTCCGTTGGTCAGCAGGGCGACGCCGACACCCGCGTCCGGCACGATCCGGAGGAACGCCGACTGGCCGATGGTGTTGCCGTCGTGGCCCACCAGGTCGCCGGTGGGCAGGTCGAAACGCTCGAAGCCGAGGCCCCACGAGGTGCCGAGGTGGCCGAGGTAGGGCAGCTCGACCTGCCGCTCGTGCATCAGGGCCGGGGTGCCGGCGGACAGCACCTGGGTGCCGTCAGCGGCCTTGCCGTCCTCGAGGTGCATCCGCGCGAAGGCGAGCAGGCTGCGGGCGCTCATCGCGAACATCGAGCCGGCCGCGATGTTCGAGCGCACCAGCGCCCACATCTGCGTCGGGTGGTAGCCGGCGCCGGGCGCGTCCTCGTAGTGACCGACCGCAGCGCGGAACAGGATCGCCTCGTAGGGACTCGTCGCGGCGTGAGTGATGCCGAGCGGCTTGATCAGGTGCTCGCGCAGGCAGGCGTCGTACGGCTTCTCCCGCAGCACCTCGACCAGGCGGCCGAGGACGCAGAAGCCCGCGTTGTTGTACGACCACATCGCCCCGGGCGGGAAGAGCTGGGGTACGTCGTGGAGGACGCCGACGTACTTCTCGACGCAGTCGTCACCGAGGCCGGTGTCGGTGAAGATGTCGCCCTCGAAGCCCGATGTGTGGGTGAGCAGCTGACGCACGGTGATCCGGCTCGCGGCGTCCTCGTCGGCGATCCGGAACTCGGGCAGGTAGGCGTGGACGGTCGCGTCGAGGTCGACCTTCCCCTCGTCGACCAGCTGCATCACCAGCGAGCTGGTCCAGAGCTTGGTGATCGACCCGATCTGGAAGACCGAGTCGGTCGTGGCCTCCACGCCGGTGGCGGTGCTGAGGACGCCGGCCGCGTGCTCGACGACCTCGCCGTCGGCCAGGACCGCCACCGCCGCGGCCGGTACGTCGTACTTCTCGATCAGCTTCGGCAGCTGCTCGGCGATCCACGCCGACACCTCGCTCACGCTCGACATGGCCGCACCCTAGTACCCCGACCACGACGCGACGGCAGGCCAGCCCGGGCGGCGCGACCATGGCACACCCGCAGCCCCCTCGCTATAACTGGCGCGTGGCCGCCCATCAGCTCGTCGTCGCGGGCGGGTTGGTCACCGAGAGCTTCGTGGATGCCCACCTGCACCTCGACAAGGTGCACACCCTCGACCGGACCGGAGATGCCGCACTCACGGCGTACACCTCGGGTGACACGGGCTCGGCCCGGCGCTCGATCGAGCTCGCCTCCGCGGTGAAGGCCGAGTACGACCGCTCGTGGATCGAGCCGAACGCGCGCCGGGCCGTCCTGCAGGCGGTGAGGTACGGCGTGCGGCACGTGCTCGCGTTCGCCGACGTGGACACCTCGGCGCGGCTCGAGGGCGTGACCCCTCTGCTGGCGCTGAGGGAGGAGTTCCGCGGCGTGGTCGACCTGCAGGTGGTCGCCTTCCCGCAGGACGGTCTGCTGTGCGACCCCAGCGCCGAGGAGCTCGTCCGCGAGGCCGTCGACCTCGGCGCGGATGTGGTCGGCGGCATCCCGTGGATCGAGCACACGGACGAGGACGCACGCGAGCACGTACGCCGGATGTGCGCGCTCGCCGCCGCCCACGGCCGGCGCGTCGCGATGCTGGTCGACGACGCCGGCCAGGCGAGCCTGCACACCACGGCGATGCTCGCCGAGGAGATGCTCGAGCACGGCCTCGAGGGTCGCGGTGTCGCCCTGCACGTTCCACCTCCCTTGACCCCTCCCGGAGTCAGACCTGTCGGCGCATGGTCCAGCGCCACTTGGCGATCTTCCGGTCGCGCTCGAACCCGAACTCAGCGAACAGGTCCTCCGGTCCGGTGTGGAAGTAGGAGCCGCGCTGGGGCTCACGCCCCTCGACCTGCTCGGGGTAGGCCTCGACGAGCCCACCGCCCGCCTTCTCGACCGCGTCCAGCACGCCGGCCACGGCCGCGCGGGCGACGCCCTTGCCGCGGTGACCCCTGCCGGTGAAGATGCAGCCGATCCGCCAGTCCGGCAGCTCGGTGAGCTCCTTCTCGTAGGCCTTCCGGTTCAAGATGTTCGGCAGCTCCGCGGGCGGGCCGTACTGGCACCACCCGACACACTCGTCGCCGTCGTAGACGAGGACCTGGCGGACCGTCCTCCTGCGCACGTGCTCGCGCTTCGCCCGGCGGTTCCCGTCGGCCGTCGAGTCCTTGCCGAGACCCTCCGGGTGGAAGCCCATGCACCAGCATCCGCCCCAGACACCGTTGTTGGCCTCCACGAGCCGGGCGAAGTCGTCCCAGGTGTCATCGTCGAGCAGTCGGGTCGTGTAGGTCATGTGCTCATCATCGCCTCCGTCCGGGTCGGCAGCTCGCGCATCCTCCGTAGTGGTGAGAGGTAGACCCACAGGAACGACAGGCAACCTCCCGCTGCGGTGACGAGCAGGGTCCTGCGTAGGCCGATGGTCGAGCCGAGTGTTCCACCGAGCAGGCCGCCGATGGGCATGGTGCCCCAGACCAGGAACCGCATGGTGGCGTTCATCCGGCCGAGCAGCCGTACAGCTGCCCGATCGTCAGCGCCCCCGACCGCGCCCACGACCGGGACCGAGC
>JAICSC010000040.1 GCA_025937085.1 Nocardioides sp. | reverse complement strand
GAACCGAACGGCGTACCTCCCGATCCGCCCTGGCCGTTGAACGGCGTACCCCCGAAGGGGGCGGTGTTGCCGAACGGCGACTCACCGAAGCCCTGTCCGTTCGGTGCCTGACCCGCGTATCCGCCCTGCGCGCCGCCGGCAGTCGGCGCCGCGTGATGGTCGAGCCGGCCGAGCGCGAACCCCGCTCCCGTCGCGACCGCCACCACCGCGAGCGCGGTGCCCAGCGCGAGGAGGCGCGGCCCGCGACGCCGGGGGGGATGCGGCGTCGCGGACGCTCCTGAGGTCGAGGTGGACATCCAGGGAGGTGTCGAGGGAGGCGGCGGGAGAGGAGCTCCGAACCTCGTGGGGTTGTCCGTCGGCGTCGGGTCGGTGGGGCGCGGGTCCTGCCCGTCCGTCCCTTCCTGCTCGTTCATGGGCTCCTCCTCGTGGGCTCACCTCCATGAAGCGCGCTGTTCCTCGGAGGAACCTGTGAGCCCGCTGGGTGCCGGATAGTGCTTGCGGAAGAAGATGCTGAGCGTCGCCTTCGGCGAGTCGAGACATCGGTGCTCGGGTCGATTCCGGAGCGAGGAGTGGGCTGCGGTAGCCTTCACTCCGCTCCGCGGCCGACCGCCGGGGCATCGGGCTGTGGCGCAGTTTGGTAGCGCACTTGACTGGGGGTCAAGGGGTCGCAGGTTCAAATCCTGTCAGCCCGACCGATCGCGTCGAGCGCCGCCGAGCAAAGACGCAGTCAGGGACGTCATACGGTTCGTGACCTATAGCGCTGACTTCGCATGACGTCTTGAACCGGCCAATTGGGCCCGCTCTCTGATGCGAGTGCTGGCATTGCTGTCAGGAGGTTTCGGGATGGGCACCGCTGACGATCGGCGTCAGGTGCCTCAACCCCCGGGGTGCCGGCTTCCGGGCCCGTCAACGCTTGCGGGACGTTCGCCGCAGCTCATAGCCGGTGACCTTCGCCAGCGTCTGGTTGACCCGCTCGCGCCACCCCAGCTGTGTAGGGGGCGGTGTCGCGGTCCATTCGCTCCCGCCTGTGTGGGGTCGTGGGCCCGAGCCGATCGGCAGTGGAGCCACCGATTCCCATCCCGCTGCCTCAGCCGCTTCGCGGGATCGGCATCGCACGGTGACGCGCTTGCCCGCCGCGTAGCCCTCGACACCGGGCACGGGTGGTCGGCCGGCCAGTCTGCCCTTCCAGTCGTACGTGGACTCGATCTCGAAGCCGTAGGCGCGCAGCAGCAGCTGCAGCGCGGAGACCGAGGGCCGCAGCACGAGTACCCGGCCCACCGAGTAGGCGTCCGGGGCGGCGCTGCGAATGTCATCGACGTCAGGTTCGCGAATCAGTTTGAGCGTCCGCTCCGGATCACGAGTGACCATCGTGTCGACGATCATGTGTCTCGGGGCCAGGTTGCGCAGGCGGTACATCAACTCCGTGTGCCGGTACGTGTGGTACATGAACCCGAAGCACAGGACCACGTCGACGTCGAACTTCTCGCGGGCCAGTACCTCGAAGATGTCGCCGCGTACGAAGCGGTAGGTCTCCGGTTCCTGGCCGTAGAAGTCAAATGCCAGCTGAGCCCTGTCGATGAGGGTCTGCCTGACCTCCACCCCGGTGACGTGCGCCGCCCCCGTCTTCAGCGCTGCGAAGGAGTATCGGCCGTCGTGGCTGGCCAGGTCGAGCACGCGCGCCCCGTCGAAGATGTCCCGGTTGCTTGCGAACAGCGCCTCGTAGCGCTCGTTCATCCGGCTCCGCTGCTCGACGGCATCGCGTCGGTCCTTCCGCCGGTCTTGCCATTCTGGTGTGAGCTCACTGAGCTCGATGAACCGTGGGTACTCGTCGGCGAACATGTATCCCCCTGCCGGCGCTCAGACGATGTCCGCACAATCCAAGACCCGGGAGAGCCCCGACCACAAGAGTGATCGAGATGCCCACGAGAAGCGGTGGGAGACCACCCCGGTCTGTAATGCGAACGGCGGATCCGCCACCGCATCACTCCGTCACGTGGATGGTGGTGCCGCAACGCGATTGTGAGCCGCGCATGAAGGTGCCGGCGTCGAGCGTCGTCTGGAAGACGTAGTAGCCGCTGTTGTGGTGGCTGTTGACGACCGTGGTCTCGTGCCAGCGTCTGTTGCTGCGGATGGAGGTGGGCAGGGTACGGAAGAGGCGGTGGCGGGTGCAGTGCGCCTTGTCCTTGTGCACGAAGGGCCCGTACACCCGGGTGTTGACGGTGTGCACCTCGGGTCGGTCGAACCCGGACACGGCGATGTCCGGGCCGAACGCGTGGCCGACCTTGACGGCGTGCGCCGCGCCGGACCGGGACTGTTCGGTGCCGGTGTTCTTCCGGGTCAGATAGGCCGTGCCGCAGGCGCTCGCCGGCCGGGTGGTGGAGTTCCCGTGGGCCGCCGTCCGCCAGGCGTAGTAGCCCGTCCTCGCGGGCTTCCACTGCGGCAGCGAGCGGGTGCCGTTGCTGCTGATGGTGGCTCTCGCGGTGACCAGCGCGGTTCCGGTGCAGCTGGTGGCGGCCGCGGTGAACGGGCCGTAGACCGCGTAGTCCACGGTCTCGCTCCCGGTCAGTCCGGTCACGCTGTAGGTGGCCTGCAGGGGGTGGCCGACGAGGACGGAGCCGGACGAGTTGGTGATCGTGAGGGTCTGGGTGCTGACCCCGAGACCGTAGCCGCGCAGCCTCAGGGTCCGCTGATGGCCGGCGACAGCGACCTGCGAGGCCGCCGGGTTCCTCGGGCGCCTGAGGAACAGAGCAACGTCGGGAACGGCGTGGACGGCCGCAGTGATCGGTGTCTTCCCGGCGGCGGCACGGAAGTAGACCCGGCCGATCCCGTGGTTGTTGAGATACACGGTCCTGGTCCCCGCTCCCGGGTAGCTGACGTCGACGGCGAGGCCCCGCTGCTGACCGGTGATGACCGGCCCGAGGCCGCGTTTGTTCTGGACCCTGACGGTGACGGTGGTCTGGTTGCCGGCCGGTACGCGACGCGCCATGAGTCTCGTCCGGTACGGACCACGGCGGTGCTTCGACTGCCGCACGATCGTCCTCGCGTAGGCGCGGATGACGCGTCCGTCGCCGGTGGCATTGGTTCTGCGGGCTGTGTGGGCCGTGCCCACCCGCCACCTGCCGCGACTGAGCAGCGCGTTGACGGCGACGTCGACGGCAGCGGCCGTCGTGCGGTCGGGGGTGCCGCCGTACGTCGAGAGGACCCAGGCGGACCGCTCCGTGGCCGCCGGGCGGGTGCGGGGCACACGGGTGACCCGGCGCGAGTGGTGGTAGCGGGACTCGGCGTCGCTCTTGCGGGGCTGGGTGCGGTAGCCGAGCTGGTGGCCGACCCGGTACCGCCCCACCCAGGACCCGTCGGCATGAGGGGTACGGCCGATCCTGAAGCCCAGATCCTGCCGGGCTTCCGGTCCCGCGGCCTGCGTGGGCGCGGGGACGGTGCTGAGGCCGACATCGGCCAGGAACACGGCGGCCAGGGCGACGGCGCGGCGGAGTCGCATCTTGCTGGGGGTCATCGGCCTTCCTTTCGTGATCCGGCTGCTCCGCGGACCCCATGGGGCCGGGTGAGCCCGGTGCCAATGGGTGCCATGGGTGCACGGGGCGAGGAGCTAGGGGCGGGGACCGGTGTGCGGCGGGTTGGTGTTGCCTCCCGGCACGGGCCCGGTGTGTGACACCGGCTGCTGTGTCGAAGCGGGGTGCTGTGTCGGTTGGGGTGGCGGTGTCGAGGCGGGTGGCGACGTGGATGGCTGCGGGGTCGCCGGCGGCGGACTGGTCGGTGCTGAGGGCGCGACGACAGGGACGGAGGGGGCCCCGGGCCCGACCGCACCCCGGTCGGTCGACCGCTGAACCCGACGGTCGGACGGCGTCGGCGGCATGGACGGCGCGAAGGACGCGGCCGCGCACCCCGACACACTGCGGGCCGCGGCCGCGTCGATGCAGCTCTGCATCTGGTCCAGGGGTCGATGACGCGCGGCTATGTTCCGGGCGACCCGCGGGTCGCTCACACGCACCTGGTCACTGCCACCGCCCGTACCAGGGCTCGAGAACACGAGCAGCCACGTGATGGCGGCCAGCACCAGTCCGACGGCCGCCCCACCGACCCAGTTCGCCACATTTCGCTCGTCCATGCGTTCATCCCCCGGAGAACGTCACAGTGTTGGCCCAACTATGCGCCTCCAGGCGGCGCGAGGGAACCCGCGACGTCCCTTCTGATCGAGCGCCGGGGCGAGCCGAGAAGCCTCCATCAGGCCCAGGCTGTTCCGAACGACCTGAGCGACAAGAGACCGATGGACACCTGGATCCTCTGGCTCCTGACCGACTCCACGTTTCCCGCGACGTCCCAGGACCGGAAGCGCACGGTCGTCGTGCCGCCGATCGTGAACGGACCGGTGTACGTCGGACTGAGCACCGTCGGCGTCAGCCCGTTGGTCGTGTAGTGGGTGCTGGACACCCCGGAGCCCCCCGGGTCGTCGGTCGGCGTGAGCGCGACCGACACCGCAGAGGTGTACGTCGAGCTCGCACACGCGCCGCCGTTGCACGAGATCGTGGTCGTGGGTGCCGTCCTGTCGACGCGGATCAGCTGCGAGCGCACCGCCTCGGCATTGCCCGCCCGGTCGACGGAGAAGAACTTGACGGTGCTGGTCTGGCTGACGCTGAACGACTGCGCGTAGCGGGTACTCGAGGTCGTCGGCGTCGTCCCGTTCGTCGTGTAGTACGTCGCGGCGACCCCGGACCCGCCGGTGCCGTCGGTGGCCGAGAGCCGCACCGTGACCGACGTCCGGTACCAGCCGGTCGAGCACGCGACGGAGTTGCAGGTGATGGTGGTCGTGGGCGGCGTTGCGTCAACCTGGATCCTCCCGCTCTTGACCGCTTCGGCCCTGCCGGCCAGGTCGACCGAGAAGTACTTCACGGTGCGGGTCTGGGTGATGTCGAAGGCTCCGGCGTACCGGGTGCTCGACGTCGTCGGGGTCGACCCGTCGGTGGTGTAGTACGTCGCGGCCACGCCGGACCCCCCACTCGGGTCGGTCGCCGAGAGCGTCACCGACACCGCGGAGCCGTACCAGCCCGTCGTGCAGGCGATGCCGTTGCACGCCATGGTCGTCGTCGGAGCTGCGCCGTCGATCTGCACCGGCTGCGACTTCACCCCCTCGGCGTTCCCCGCCTGATCCACCGAGAAGTACTTCACGGTGCGGGTCTGGGAGATGTTGAAGGCTCCGGCGTACCGGGTGCTCGACGTCGTCGGGGTCGACCCGTCGGTGGTGTAGTACGTCGCGGCCACGCCGGACCCCCCACTCGGGTCGGTCGCCGAGAGCGTCACCGACACCGCGGAGCCGTACCAGCCGGTCGAGCAGGCGCCGCCGTTGCACGTGACGGTCGTCGTCGGAGCTGCGCCGTCGATCTGCACCAGCTGGGACTTCACCCCCTCGGCGTTCCCCGCCTTGTCGACGGAGAAGAACCTCACGGTGGAGGTACTCGCCAGTGTGAACGGCCCGGTGTACTTGGTGCTCGACGTCGTGGGCGTGCTGCCGTCGGTGGTGTAGTAGGTCTGGTCGACACCCGAGCCGGCGGTGTTGTCGGTGGCAGCCAGCGACACCGGGGTGCCGCCGAGGTACCAGCCCGAGCAGGGTGCGCCGGCGCAGGCGGCGGTCGTGGTCGGCGCCGTGACGTCGGGTGCCTGGGGCTTCCCGTGGCAGTTGGTGCTGCCCGAGTCGGTGAAGGTCCCCTCGTCGGGGACGAACGCCCAGTCGTAGGAGCCGCTGTGCAGCGTCATCCGCAGCACCCCGTGCGTGGACGCGTTCACCTTCTCGCTGATCGCCAGCTGCCTGGCGGGCGTGTCGAGGCCCTGCCCGCCGGTGCCTACGATGAACTCCCGGACCCCCTGGGTCGCATCGGGCTGTCCGGCCGCGTTCACCTGCGCGAACCGTTCGTACCAGTGGGAGTCACCATTGAGCACGACGTCGACTCCGCCGTCGTACAGGTCCTGCCAGATCGGCTGCATGAAGTCGTTCCCGCCGCCGGCGGTCGAGGTGAACCGCGGGTTCTGGTAGTAGGCGAGCGTGCAGGACGAGGTGTTGGCCGCGAGATCCTGACGCAGCCACTGGTCCTGAGCCGAGCCTGCGGCGCACGTCGTCGCGTTGTTCTCGCACGGCGCGGTGTTGATCGCCACGACGTGCCACTGACCCAGGTTGTAGCTGTAGTAGCCCTTCGCGGGGTCTCCGGCCGCGGCGCCGAAGTACTGGTAGTAGCCGGCACCCGGCGTCGAGGGGCAGTCCGTGCCGCCGCTCGTGGCGTAGTCCGCGTCGCCCGGCACCGGGTGCGTGATCGACTTCAGCACGCCCCAGGCCGGGTCGTAGGACTGCGCCCAGGCAGCCGCCCCACCGCAGGAGTACTGGTTGTCGCCCAGCGGCAGCACCGCGTCGACGCCGTCCAGCAGCTGGGCGGTGTGGACGGCACGACAGTCCGTGTCCGTGCCCAACCCGGAGTTGAACGCGATCTGGTTCGGGTCGCAGGCGATGTCGCCGGCGGCGCCCACGACCGGATCTGTGCGAGGAGCGGTCTGGACTGTCAGGCTCTGAACCGGCTCGACGTTCCCCGCGTTGTCCACCGAGAAGAACTTGAAGGTCGTGTTGCCGTTGATGGTGAACGCGCGGCCGGCCTTCGGGCTCGAGGTGGTCGGGGTCGACCCGTCGGTGGTGTAGTACGTCGCGGCGATGCCGGAGCCACCGGGGTCGCTGGCCTTGAAGGAGACAGTCACCGAGCCGGCGTACGCCGTCGGCGCGCACGCGGCCCCGTTGCACGTCAACGTCGTGACCGGGACCTCGGTGTCCGGACCGTTCATGACCTGGGAGACGGTCTGCACCACCGTGCGCGCCGGAGCCCCGCCCGGCTGCCCGCTGTTCTGGAGCCAGTCGAGGAAGGCGTTGAGGGTGGTGAGCTCGATCGGCCCCCAGTCGTTGATGCAGAAGCTGTAGTTGTCAGGATCCAGCTGCTGGGAGCAGATGTCGTGGAAGACCAGCGGCACCCACCCGCCGCCGTGCTGTGCGGCGGCCGTGACCGCGGACTGAAGGTGACTCAGTGACAGCGGGGGGACGTTCGCAGGGCTGCCCGTGGGAGGGTCGTACACGGTGCGCAGCGCGAAGCGGTCGTGCGGCGGGGTCGTCTCGGTGTAGATCGGCCCGGCACCCTCGCCGGCGACGTCGAGGCCGCCCGCGGCCCGTCCGCTGGTGTAGCCGCAGCTCTGCACGACGTTCTCGGCCTGGGCGTCGTAGGCGCCCGTCGGGTAGGCGAAGCTCGTGGGGTCGAAGCCGTGGGCGATCAGGTTCTGCCGATCCTGGCAGACCTCGTAGGTCAGCTGGGCCGTATCCGTCATGCCCTTGAGGCTGACGTGGTCGACGGTGTGGCCGCCGATCTCGTTGCCGTCGTCGTTGAGGTCGGTCAGCTGGTCCCACGTCATGTGCTGCTCGTCGACGTCGTTCAGCCCGCTGACGTCGTAGAAGGTGCCGATCATGCCGTGCGGCTTCAGGGCG
This sequence comes from Nocardioides sp., assembly GCA_025937085.1. Taxonomy (GTDB): domain Bacteria; phylum Actinomycetota; class Actinomycetes; order Propionibacteriales; family Nocardioidaceae; genus Nocardioides. The sequence continues at coordinate 9,231 of JAICSC010000040.1, read as the reverse complement.
TGCTTGTCGGCCAGCGAGTACTGCGTCAGCAGGCCGTCGTCGAAGGTCAGGGAGACGATGACCTTCGGCGCCAGCACCACGATCTGCTGCGACTGCACCTGCTCTTCGTTGCCGGCGAGGTCGGTCGAGAACCACTTGACCGTGACGGTGCTCTCGGTGCTCAGCGTGAACGGCCCGTCGTACACCGTGCTCGACGTGGTCGGAGTCGAGCCGTCGGTGGTGTAGTACGTCGCGTCCACGCCCCATCCGCTGCCGTCGTCGGCTGTCAGCGTCACCTTGGTCGACCCGTTGTAGCCGGCGGTCGTGCAGGGCTGGCCGTCGCACGCGATCGTGGTCGTCGGCGCGGTGGTGTCCTGCGGCAGGTCCGTGGTGACCACCAGCGTGTGGGGGGCCTCGGCGTTGCCCGCGTGGTCCCACGACCGATACGTCAGGGTGGTCGTGCTGGTGATCGGGATCCGCTTCGTGTACGTCGGGCTCGACAGGGACGGTGTCGAGCCGTCCGTGGTGTAGTGGGTGCTGGCGACGGCCGACCCGACGTCGGTGCTCGACAGGGAGACGTAGACCGTCGACGTGTAGGCGCCGGTGTCGCAGGCGGCGCCGTTGCACGACGCCGTGGTGTCCGGGGCGGTGGTGTCGGCGCTGATGGCGGCGTCACGGACGGTGGTCAGGGCCGCGCCGGCCGGTGCGCCCCCGCTCTGCCCCGCCTGGCCCATCCAGTCGAGGAAGGCGTTGAGGTCGTCCAGCTCGATCCAGCCGGACGCGCCGGTGCAGGCCGGGTATCCACCGGGGTCCTCACTCTGCGAGCAGACCCGGGTGATCACGACCTGCGACCAGCCTCCGCCGCTGGCGGCCGCCCCGTTGACGAGCGCCTTCAGGTTGGCGAGCGTCATCTGTCCGGTGGGGGCGTAGGCGCGCGTCGAGTACCAGGCGGTCGGCGGCAGCTTCTCGGCGTACGTCGGGCCGTTCGGCGACAACGAGCCGGCGCTCCGGGCCACGCCGTACCCGCAGCTCTTCACGATGTCTCTGATGGTCTGGTCGTTGGCCCCCGCACCGCCCGGGTAGGCGAACCCGACCGGGTCGAGCCCGTGCTGGCGCAGCGCGGTCCGGTCGTCGCAGACCTGAGCCGTCGGGTCGGGGTCCGTCGTCAGGTTCGTGGCGCTGACGGTCTTGCCGCCGATGTCGTTGCCGACCGCGGCCAGGTCACCGACCTGGCTCCAGCTCATGATGTTGCCGGAAACGCCCACGTTCCCCGAGTTGAGGTAGAAGGTGGCGGTGTCGCCGTGCGGCTTCAGGGCCTTCAGATAGCCCAGTGTGTACTGGCCGACGCTGCCGTTGTCGAAGGTGAGCGACACCTTGGTCGAGACCGGAGAGACGGTGATCGACTGCGACTGCACCTGCTCGGCGTTGCCGGCGTTGTCGGTGGAGAAGTACCGGACGTCGTGGCTGCCAGGCGTGGTCAGCGCGAACGGCCCGGTGTACTGCGGGCTGGCGGTCGTGGGTGTCGACCCGTCGGTCGTGTAGTAGGTGGCGGCGACGCCCGAGCCACCGGTGTCCGTAGCCGAGAAGCCGATCGTGACGGTGGCGACGTACGGCGAGGCGCCGCAGGCCGTGCCGTTGCACGAGATGGTGGTGGTGGGAGCGGCTCCATCCGTGGGCGCCTGGATGACCTGGGTCTGGACGGGCTCGACGTTGCCCTGGAGGTCCCATGAACGGAACTTCACCGTCGTCGAGCTGCTCGCGCCGTTGACGTTGAACGGACCTGAGTATCTCGGGCTGGCGAGTGTGGGGTCGGTCCCGTCGACGGTGTAGTGGGTGCTGGCGATGCCCGAGCCCGTGTCGGTGGCGGCCAAGGTCACGCTCACCACGCCGGAGTACGGCGTGCTCGAGCACGGTGCCCCGTTGCACGCGATGTTCGTCGTTGGAGCGCCGGTGTCCACCTGACCGACGACGGCGCTGAGGGGGCTCATCGTGGCACTCCCCGGGGCGCCACCGGACTGTCCCGCACTCGCCATCCAGTCGAGGAACGCGTTGAGGTCCCCGAGCTCGACGTGACCGCTGGAGCCGCTGCACGAGGTGTAGTTGGCAGGGTCCAGGTTCGCGGAGCACACCCGGCCGACCACGAGCTGGACCCAGCCCCCGTTGACGGCCGCAGCGTTGACGGCGGACTGCATGCTGGCCAACGTCACCGTCGCGGGCGCGTAGGCCTTCGTGGCGAACCAGTTCGCCGGGGGCAGGGGGTTGACGCCCGACACGATGCTCCGCGCGTTGCCGTACCCACAACTCTTGACGATGTCCTGCACGGTCGCGTTGTTGGCGCCGCCCGGGTACGCCAGGCCGACCGGCGTCAGTCCGTGCGAGACGATGGCCGCCCGGTCGTTGCAGACCTGGGCGGTCGGGTTGGGGTCGGTGGTGAGGTTGGTGGCGTTGACGGTCTTCCCACCGATGTCGTTCCCGGCGCCCGCCACGGTGCCCAGCTGGGCCCAGCTCATCTGTGCGGGCCCTCCACCGACCGTCCCGGAGCTCACGAAGAAGGTGGCGTGGGCCCCGTGCGGTTGCAGGGCCTGCTGGTAGCCGAGGGTGTACTGGCTGATCGAGGCGTTGTCGAACTCGAGGGTGACGTACGCCGGGCCGGCCGCCCGCGCAGGAGACGCCAGGGCGGCCAGGCCGCCGGCGGCCAGCACCAGAGCGAGGCTCCGGCCGAGCCGGGACCTCATCGGTCGCAGGTTCCGTGCGGGACTCGAGAACCGGCTCATGCTTCTCCCCATCTCACGTGGGTCCACGCACGCGGCAGACGTCGTGCGGCGGACACTGCGCCCACCGTAGAAAGGGCGAGATGACGGGCGACTCCACCAATCGGCGTACGCCGGTACACCTTTGTGATCAGGCCTGTGACCAGCTTGTGACCGGGCTCCGCAGCCGCCCGGGCCGGGGGCTTGACCTGCAGCGGACGGAGGAGCATCGTCGCCCCTTGCCATGCCCCGCTGGCGGAGTCTCCTCACGATCGCCGCGGCCGTCACGTTCACCGTGAGCCTGACCGCCGCGCAGGGCGACGCTGCCCCCGGCCCCGCATCCGCTCCGGACCTCGCGAACCCCGGTTCCGGCCAGAGCCTCAACGCCAAGCCGCCCCGCGCATCCGGCTACTTCAGGACCACGCCCGTCAAGTCATGGCGGTCGCTGCCGGGCGGCGGCCGCTGCGCGGCTCGGGTGCACCGTTCGACATGGGAGCCCCGACCGGCCAACGCCGGGCCGAACAGCCGGATGCCGAACAGGCGCAAGGTGCACGCAGCGTTCGCTGCTCGACCGCTCTCCGGCGACGGCAGCTTCAGACACAAGTGGGACACCTGGCTGCTGCCCCGCGTGACCGGTCACTACACCGGCACCACGGATGAGATCTTCCAATGGGCCGCCTGCAAGTGGGGCATCGCCGACAACGTGCTGCGAGCCATCGCCGTCCGCGAGTCCACGTGGTACCAGTACGAGATCTACCCGTCCGGGCGGTGCGTCACGGACTGGGGTTGCGGCGACATGGTGGACCACGCCACCAGGGCGACCCGCACGTACTGCAGCGCGATCAGCCGCAAGGGCCACGACTACCAGGCCGACTACGGCGCCGGCCTGTGCCCCGAGACGTTCAGCATCGCCGGGGTGATGTCGTGGGAGAACCCCGACTGGGGTCGGATGAGGGCCAACCAGAACGGCACGTTCCCCTTCAACCGGAACTCCACGGCGTTCGCCGTCGACTACCTCGCCGCCAACCTGCGCGGCTGCTACGAGGGCTGGGAGCCGTGGCTCTCCGGTGCCGGCCCGGTCGCGTACAAGGCGGGAGATCTCTGGGGTTGCGTGGGGAACTGGTACGCGGGGGAGTGGCGCACGCATCGCGCCCTCGGCTACATCCATCGAGTACGTCGGGAGCTTCGCCACCGGACCTGGCTGGAGTCCGACTGGAAGCACATCCACCCGTCCTGCTCCCCGAAGTACGGGTGCCCGCGGGGAAGCTGACTCCGGTCCTGCCGGATCGATCCGTGGGCACCCCCAACTGCGGTACTTCTCCTACGCCGAATGACGGTTCCAGGCCGCTTGCTGGGGTCCAGACGGGCTACCCGTACCAGGGTTTACATGCACGGGGTGGGCGCGTAACTTGCGACTCCTCGGCGGACGCGGGACGCCGAGAAAGCACTGGGGGGAGGGAGGGCTCGGCGCTCCCAGGCTTTACCCGGGGGGAAGAATGCGTGGCAATGCGGCTCGCGCTGGAGCGAGCCTCGGGGGCACCAACGGAGGGACGCCCAGAAGACAGGAAGAGCCGGACGACCCGACTCTGCTGCGACTCAGGCACGACCTCAGGCAGCCGCTGGCGGCCATCAGGTGGTCGGTCGACGCGGTGAACGGCACCGACGACGTGCCGGTCCACCTGAGCACCACCCTGGACCAGATCGGTCGGCAGGCGCGCTGGATGGAGCGACTCCTCACCGAGGTGCTCGACGCGCCCGGTCGGGTGGTCGTGGTCGATCTCGCCGACGCTCTCGCCGACTGCTGCTCGACGGCGCCGCCCAGCGCGCCGTACGAGCTCAGTTTCACCAAGGCCGGAAGGGTGCCGGTGCTCGTGGACCCGGTCGGTCTGGAACGAGCTGCCCGCAACCTCATGGACAACGCGATGAGGGCGGTCGCCGGAGGGGGCCGGATCGAGGTCGAGGTGCGCGCGCGTGGCACCCGAGGGGTGCTCGAGGTGGCCGACTCGGGTCCGGGGTTCGGGGCGCTGGCACCCCGGCAGGGCCATGGGCTCGTCGGCGTGCACCGCTTCGCCGACCGGTTCGGCGGTGACCTGGCGTTCGGGACATCCGGACTCGGAGGCGCGCTCGTGTCGCTGAGCCTGCCTCGTGCGTTGGGCTGGTAGCCGTGCGCATCGTCGTGTGCGACGACGACCGGCTGCTCCTGGAGTCGCTGGCGCGCGCGTTGGAGCTCAAGGGGTTCATGGTCGAGGCCGCGACCTCGACGCCTCAGGAGGCGGTCGCAGCGGTTCGGCGACTCCGTCCCGACGTCCTGCTCATCGACCTGGGGTTCCCGGAGGGCGACGGGCTCGACGCTGCGCGACAGGTGAGACGCGACCACCCCGAGACGTACGTCGTGATCCTCACCGCCTCGGAGGAGCCGGCATCGCTGCTCGAGGCGGACAAGCTCGGTCTCGCCGGGTATGTCGGCAAGGACCAGCGGCTTGACGCGATCGTCGAGGCCCTGCGCCGAGCCGCCCAGGGTGAGGGTCGGGTCGACAAGACGCTGCTACGAAGGCTGGGCGGCACGGGCGGCGACACGTCGGGCCGAACGTCGGTGCTCGACAAGCTCACCGCCCAGGAGAGGGTCGTCCTCGGCTGCCTCGGGGACGGGCTCTCCACCTCGGAGATCGTCGCGCGCCTGGGCATCAGCCACACCACGGTGCGCAGCCACATCCAAGCCATCCTGGTCAAGCTGGGCGTCCATTCCCGGCTCCAGGCCGTGGCCGTGCTCAGGGACGGCGACGGTGGTCGACGAGCGGTAGGTCAGTGACGCCGGCGCCGGCGAGGGAGGGGGTTCCGGTCCTGCGTCTGGCGCTGCTGCACCCGCAACGGATCTGGGCGGAGACGCTCGAGGAGATGCTCCACAGCCGGGTCGGCATCGACGTGGTGATGACGCACACGACGTACCAGTGGACGTGGGGAGCGGTGTCCCGCGGTGACGTCGACCTCGCCCTGGTGGGCCTGGACGGCAGCGACATCTCACCTGCGCAGCTCGGGGCTCTGCGTGAGGCGTGGCCCGACCTCGCCGTGGTGGTGATCAGCGACTCGACAGACCGCGACCTCATCGCTGCCACGGTCCGTGCGGGAGTGCGTGGGTGGGTTCGGCCCTCGGCGAGCGTCGGGCACCTGGTGAAGACGCTGCACGGGGTCTGGAAGGGGGAGACCTGGCTCCCGCCGGACGTCACGACGGCCGTGCTCGAGGGGCTGCTCGAGGCCGAGAAGACGCGAACCGCGTCCCGGCGGGCGATCTCGAAGCTCTCCGAGCGGGAGCTGGAGATCCTCGACTGCCTGGCCCAGGGCATGACTCGCGACGAGATCGGCCGGCGCTACCGTCTGTCGCCGCACACGGTGCGCACGCACATCAACCACGTGCTGCACAAGCTGGGGGTGCACTCGACCCTCGCCGCAGTGTCCCTGGCCAACAAGACGCGGGTCACGGGCTAGTCCCGGGCCAGTACCGGGACAGCCCCTCGGCCCGGTGGCGTCGCGCCGGAGAACGCCCCCGCGAGCTCGGCGACCACGTCGGGTGCGGCCAGCCAGGGGGGAACCTCAGCACCGGCCGTCAGGAGCTCGCGCAGGCGCGTGCCCGAGATGGTCCGGGCGACCGCGCCCGGGGGGACCTCGGCACGGGGCAGATACCCCCGGCCATCGACGTACACGAGCTCGGGCAGGCAGAGCGGCCGGATCCCCAGCTCGGCCTCGTACGCACGCACGAGGTCCTGGGCGGCGTACTGCTCGTAGAAGGGCCTCCCGCGCGAGTCCTTCCCCGGCGACGCCTGGTCGCGCCCGACCACGAAGTCGGTCGCCCCGAAGTTCCGCCTGATCACCGCATGCCAGAGCGCCTCGCGTGGGCCGGCCATCCGCATGGCCAGAGGGAGCAGCGCCAGCATCGACCGGTCGGGCGGGAGTGACCGCAACACGGCCTGGTACGACCGGGCCCGCGCCGTGGCCGGTACGTCGCCGGGTCTGGTCGGACCCACCACCGGATGCAGGAGTACGGCGGCGGCGGCGTCCGCCAAGGCTCGCATCACCAGGGCCCGATGCGCGCCGTGCATCGGGTTCCGGGTGTTGAACGCGACGACCTTGAGCCATCCGCGCTGTGCGATCTCGCTCCTGACCTCGGCCGGTGTGCGGACCAGGGGCGGTAGGTCCGGATGCGCGATGTCTCGCAGGGCGTCCAGCCTCCCGGTCACGTACCACGGGTTGGTGGCCGTCTCCAGGTAGGCGACCGAGGGGTGCACAGGATCGGTCGTGCCGAGAACCGTCCGTGCCTCTGCCCGGCGGTCCGGTTGCCACGCCTCGGTGATCGCCAGGACGCCGACCGCCCGCCGTTGGGCGTCCAACAGCGTCAGAGCGCCGGAACGGGTCGCGGCGCGGAGCGTGTCCTCGGGGATGTCGAGGGTGACCGGGACCGGCCAGAGCGAGCCGTTCTGCAGTCGCATGCGCTCGCACACCGACTCGTAGTCGGCCTGCCCCAAGAAGCTGTCCAACGGCGCGAAGGCGCCCGACGCGATCAGCTCGAGGTCGCACAGCTGCCGGGGGCTCAGCACCCACGAGGACCGGTTGGAGGGCTGCCTAGGGGACTGCATGCTCGTCGTCTCGGGTGAACCGCCGGTAGACGTCCTCCGCCCGCGTCCTGGCCGCGCTCAGCCTCCGGTCGGACCAGGACGCGAGGAGTGCGGCCTTGGCGCGGTCCCGATCGGCCGAGGGCATCCAGGTCCGACCGTGCGTGCTCGGCGGCGGCAGGGAGAGCACGTGCGCCTTGGCCTCGTCCACGGTGACGTCCCCGGACTCGAAACCGAGCAGGACGGGGGAGAGCGTGTCCCGTTGGGCGACGAGTCGCCGGCACCAGGCGAGCTGCTCCGCGCTGCCGTCGAAGACGCCGTACGACGTGCCGAACTTCGCGTTCATCCTCCTGACCACGCTGCCGAAGTCGTTGGTCACCTGGTCGAAGTCGGCCACCACGAATGCATCCCGACAGGCGTCCAGCGACTCATGGAACCGGCTGTAGGCCCAGACCGCGTCCAGCAGATCGACACCGGGCTCCCGGACCACCTGTGAGAGCACGGCTCCCTCCGGCTCACGGATGACCAGGATGGTCGGGAGACCACGCCGGGCCGCCTCGATCAGCTGGGCGGGAGCGTGAAGGTGATGGGCCATCCGCACCGGCTCCGGCTGGGCGACCTGGAACGCGTAGACCGCGAACGTGCTGGCCGACCGGGTGTAGCCGTCGATCACGACGGCCGTGTCCCGGTCGAGGACCCGGGGGCTGGGCCCCGGATACTTGTGCCGCGCGAACGGCAGGTAGACCGAGGGATGCTCGGTCGCCACGGTGCGCAACCGAAGACGTGCCCGCCGGGCTCGACTGTGCCGACCCACGTCCCCGCCCCCGTGCCACAGCAAGCGGGCCTGCTCGACCGTGCTCATCCGGCTCATCGGGCTCATCGGGCTCCCGTCAGTCGACGTCGGTGCCCTCGGGCAGGGCGTTGACCCAGATGCGGCCTTCCCGGACGGTGATGCTCGTCAGCGAGCCACGGCCGACCGGGATCCGCCAGCTCTCCCCACTCCCACCGGTCAGCCCGAGCACGAGCAGCCGGATCATCACGGCGTGGGTGACGCCCACGACGATCTCACCGGCGTGGCGCGCCCCGATCAGCTCCACCGCTTGGGTGATCCGGGCCTGAGCGTCCATCAGCCGCTCCCCGGCGGGACAGACGGCGATCTCCGGCGAGGTGCGGTACGACGCGAAGGCACGCGGGTCCTGCAGCTCGGCCTCCTGGGCGGTCAGCCCTTCCCACGCCCCGTAGTCGACGTTGTTCAGGCCGTGCAGGATGCGCAGGTCCGGCACGAGTGCCTCGTCGGCGATGATCTGCGCCGTGGCGATGGTGCGTCGCAGCGGCCCGGTGTACACGGCGGACAGGCCGCAGGGGGACAGCGCCCGGGCGGCGTCGACGGCGTCCTGGTACCCCTGGGCGTCGAGCGGTACGTCGCGGCGGCCGCGGTAGCGGTTCTGCACGTTGAGTGTCGTGGTGCCGTGCCTGACCAGGAACAGCTGACAGGTGCCCTGGATGGGGCGGGCGTCGAGGTGGAGTCGTTCGACCTCGAGCTCGGTCTTCTCCGCGAGGGTCATCGATCCGCGTCCTTCCGTGCCGTCGTGAAGCAGAGAACTCAACCGTCCAGCCGGGGGCCGTCGGGGGGCCGGGGACCCCGGCTGGGCCGGCTGGCGACCAGTACAGGACGGCGCGGGCCGGGTGCGCGTGGTCCAAAGTGCGTATGGCGAGTCATCCTTTCCTCACTCGTGAGCACTCCGGGAGGCTGCCCATACTGGCGCGGTGACGCTGGCGGGTGCCGAGGTTCTTCGGCTGCTCATGTCGCTCGGGCTCCTCGTCGTCGCGGCGCACGCGCTCGGTCAGGCCTTCGTGCTGCTGCGGCAGCCACGCGTGATCGGGGAGATCGTCGGCGG
>JAICSC010000239.1 GCA_025937085.1 Nocardioides sp. | reverse complement strand
CCGGGTGCTGATCCTCCCCGACGGGGTCGAGGACCTCTGGAACGACTCCTACGCCGACCTGGTCGCCCTCGCCTGACCGCCCGAGTGGGACTTCTCCGGTGCCGAAGTGGGACTTCTCCCGGGCCGAAGTGGGACTTCTCCGCGGTCGAGGTGGGTCAAGTCCGGGGTGCTCCTGCGGAGAACTCCCGCTTCGCGGGCGGAGAAGTCCCACTTCGGCGGTTCCTAGACTGCGTGCATGACTCCCGAGGAGCTCGCCGAGGCCGGCCTGCGGTACGACGTCCGCGGCGCGGTCGCGACGGTCACCCTGAGCCGTCCCGAGGTGCGCAACGCCCAGACGCCGACCATGTGGCGGGCGCTGGCTGCGATCGGGGACGACGTGCCCGACGACGTACGTGTGGTCGTCGTCCGCGGCGAGGGGCAGAGCTTCTCTGCGGGACTCGACCGCTCGATGCTCGACCCGGCACGAGCAGGGGACGACCCGGAGTCCGTGGTCGCCCTGTTGGCACGCGACGACCAGGAGATCACCGAGACCGTCGACCGGTTCCAGCAGGGCTTCACGTGGCTCCGCGACCCGCGGTTCGTGTCGATCGCGGTGGTTCAGGGGCATGCCATCGGGGCCGGGTTCCAGCTCGCCCTGTCCTGCGACCTACGGGTGGTGGGGGAGGACGCCGGGTTCTGCATGAAGGAGCCGGCGCTCGGGCTCGTGCCCGACCTGACGGGAACAAAGCCGCTGGTCGAGATCGTTGGCTACGCCAGAGCACTGGAGATCTGTGCGACCGCACGGACGGTCGGTGCGGCCGAGGCGCTCGAGATCGGGCTGGCGACCGTCGTCTGCCCGGTGGCCGAGCTCGACGTCGTGCTGTCCGACCTGGTGGGCGCGCTGACCGCGTCGCCCGCCGGAGCGGTCCGGGAGACCAAGGGGCTGCTTCTCGCTGCTTCGGGGCGCTCATTGGACGAGCAGCGCCGGCACGAGCGGGAGGCGCAGGTACGCCGGTTCCGCGAGCTCGCGGCGTTGCTGGCCGGGAGCTGAACGGCGTGGTGCCGAGACGGGGAGAGGAGGACGGGTGTCCGGACTGAGTCCAGCCGCGTGGCGGACGCTGCACAGCGACCGCGGCATCCTCGAGAACAGGATCGAGCGCCGCACCCTGCGCCGGGTGATCGGCTTCTCTGGGCCGCACCGCAGGCTGATCTCGCTGTTCCTGGTCGGCACCGTGGTGGACGCCGGGCTGGTCGTCGTACCGCCCCTGCTGATGCAGCGGCTGGTGGACCACGGCATCCTCGCCCAGGACGTGTCAGTCGTCGTCTGGCTGGCCGTCGGCATCGCGCTGGCTGCCGTCGCGGACGCCCTCCTCGGCGTGTTCACCGGATATCTGTCCAGCCGCATCGGCGAGGGCCTGATCTACGACCTGCGCACCAAGGTCTTCGCCCACGTCCAGCGTCAGTCGCTCGCCTTCTTCACGCGCACCCAGACCGGTGCGCTCGTCAGCCGCCTGAACTCCGACGTGATCGGGGCGCAGAGCGCCTTCACCTCGACGCTCTCGGGCACGGTGTCCAACATCGTCTCGGTCGTCGTGGTCGGCATCACGATGCTGACCCTCAGCTGGCAGGTCACCCTTCTCTGCCTGGCCCTGTTCCCCCTGCTGCTCCTGACGTCGCGGTGGGTGAGCGGCCGGATGGCGGTGCTGACCCGCAGCCGGATGGACGGCAACGCCGACATGGGCAACGCGATGACCGAGCGCTTCAACGTCGGCGGAGCGATGCTGCTCAAGCTGTTCGGGCACCGCGAGACCGAGGACGCCCGATTCGCCGAGAAGGCCGCGACCGTCCGTGACCTCGGCGTGCGCATCTCGCTGCTGACCCGGGTCTTCTTCGCGGCGATGACGCTGGTCCCGTCGCTGGCCACGGCTCTGGTGTACGGCGTCGGCGGCTACCTCGCCGTCCAGGGAAACCTCTCCGTCGGCACCCTGATCGCGCTCGGCACCTTGCTGCTGCGGCTGCTCGGTCCGTTGCAGGGCCTCTCCAACGTCCGGGTCGACATCATGACCGCGCTGGTCAGCTTCGACCGGGTCTTCGAGGTGCTCGACCTGCCGTCGCTGGTCCGGGAGGAGCCGGGTGCGGTGGCCCTGCCGCGCACCGCCTCGTCGTTGGAGTTCGACGACGTGTCGTTCACCTACCCACGCGCCGACGAGATCTCCCTGGCGTCGCTCGAGAACGTCGCCCGCACCGAGTCCCGCGACACCGGTGAGGTGCTCCACCACCTGTCCTTCGAGGCCCAGCCGGGTCAGATGATCGCACTCGTGGGACCCTCCGGTGCCGGCAAGACGACGGTGACCCATCTGGTCGCCCGGCTGTACGACGCATCCGTGGGCAGCGTCCGCGTCGGAGGACACGACGTCCGTGACGTGACGCTGCAGTCACTGGAGGACGTCGTCGGATACGTCACCCAGGATGCCCACATGTTCCACGACACCATCCTGGAGAACCTCCTCTACGCCCGTCCTTCGGCGACCGAGGAGGAGACCTGGGCCGCGCTGGAGGCAGCCCAGATCGCAACTCTGGTCCGAGCGCTGCCGGACGGGCTCGAGACGGTGGTCGGCGACCGCGGCTACCGTCTCTCCGGCGGGGAGCGCCAGCGCCTGGCCATCGCCCGGCTGCTGCTGAAGGCGCCGGCGATCGTGGTCCTCGACGAGGCCACCGCGCACCTGGACAGCGAGTCCGAGGTGGCCGTCCAGCGTGCCCTCGACGCCGCCCTTGCCGACCGAACCTCCCTGGTCATCGCACACCGGCTCTCGACCGTCCGCAACGCCGACCTGATCCTGGTGCTCGAGTCCGGCCGGATCGTCCAGCGCGGCACCCACGCGCAGCTGCTGGCGCAGGGCGGGCTGTACGCCGACCTCTACCGGACCCAGTTCCTCGGTGGGGACGAACCCGCCCAGATCGTCGTCTGACCCTCCCGCCGGTCCTCCGCCGCGTCGTGTCATAGGTTCGCCTCATGGACCTCGGACTGGCCGACCGCGTGTACCTCGTCACCGGGGGAGCGCGTGGCCTCGGGCGGGCCACGGCCGACGTGCTCGTGGCCGAAGGGGCTCGGGTGGTCCTGTCGGGACGCACCGAGGAGACCTTGACCGCCGCTGCCGAGGACCTCGGCGACCACGCGACGTACGTCGTGGGCGACAACGCCGATCCCGGGCTTCCGGCCCGCCTGATCTCGAGGGCGCGGGACATCTGGCGCCGGCTCGACGGAGCCCTGATCAGCGTCGGCGGCCCGCCGACGGGCACGGTGAGCTCCACCACGGATGAGCAGTGGACCGCGGCGTTCGGGTCGGTGTTCCTCGGCGGCGTCCGTCTGGCGCGCGAGGTCGCCGCCGAGCTGGGGCCGGGTGGCGCGCTCGCGTTCGTGCTGTCTACGAGCGTCAAGGCACCACTGACCGAGATGGCGACGTCCAACGGCCTGCGACCCGGCCTGGCGATGGTCGCAAAGCAGCTGGCCGACGAGCTCGGTCCGAGGGGGATCCGGGTGAACGGGTTGTTGCCGGGCCGCGTCGCCACCGAGCGGGTCGCCGAGCTGGACGCCCTTCAGGACGACCCGGCGGCCGCGAAGGCGTCGGCCGCCGAGCGGATCCCGCTCCGCCGCGACGGTGAGCCCTCAGAGTTCGGCCGTGCCGCTGCGTTCCTGCTGAGTCCCGCGGCCTCGTTCGTCAGCGGCGCCATGCTGCCCGTCGACGGTGGCGTGATGCGGGCCCTCTGACCCGCCGCCGGCGACCTTCCTGGCCGGCTGTTGGTCACGCCGGAGCGCGGCGCGACCGGTGGCCTCCTCCCAGGCCAGGTAGCCGTAGCCGAACAGTCCGAGGATCCCGAAGAACCACCACTGCAGTGCGTAGAAGAAGTGAGGTCCGTTGCTGAGGTCGGGCGGGTCGGGTTTCGCCAACGGTGTGGTGGGCTTCGGGGTCTCGGTGAGCAGCTGGACGAAGCCTCCGTACGTCGGCATCCCGATCGCCGGCTCGATCTGGGTACTGGAGATCGCGCGCGTGGACGCGTTGACCACCTGGGTGGCGCCTCCACCGGCGTTCTGCCGCACCCAGCCGGTGATGGTGACCTTCCCCGGCGGGGGCGCGGGAACCTGGGAGGAGTCGGTCTGTCCCTGGTTGGACGTCGTGAACCATCCGCGGTCGACCAGGAGCGCGTCTCCGGACGCGGTCACCAGGGGGACGACGACGTCGACCCCGGGGTTCCCCTCGCGGGTCTGGTACCGGACCACGATGGTCTGCGACGCGTCGTAGGTGCCGGTCGCCGAGACGACGGCGTACCGAGCGCTGTCGGGCGGGTCGACGCCGCGGCGCAGCACCTGCTCGACGGGCCTCGGCGCAGCCTTCTCGTTGGTGCGGATGACCGCGTTGCCAGTCTTCTTGTCCTCGAGCCGATGCCACTGCCAGCGACCGAGGAGCAGACAGGCGTAGCCGAACAGCAGGACGGTGAGGAGGAGCAGCAGCCAGCGCCGGGTGAGGAGGAAGCGCAGGCGGCGGACGGGCACCGTTCGAGGCTATCGGCACAGCGGTGAGCGTGATGGGGGTGTCGAGGTGCCACCCTCTAGAATGACTGGGATGACGATGCAGCGACCGCTGGCCGACGCGTACGGCCGCGTGGCGACCGACCTCCGCGTCTCGCTGACCGATCGCTGCAACCTGCGCTGCTCCTACTGCATGCCGGCCGAGGGCCTGGACTGGCTCCCGCATCCGGAGGTGCTGACCGACGACGAGGTCGTCCGGCTGATCACGATCGGCGTACGCCGGCTCGGCATCCGCGAGGTCCGGTTCACCGGTGGCGAGCCGCTGATCCGGCGCGGTCTGGTCGACATCGTCCGGCGCACCCGCGAGCTCGGCGACGATCTCGAGCTGTCGGTCACCACCAACGCACTCGGTCTCGAGCGCAACGCCCAGGCCCTGGCCGATGCCGGGCTCGACCGCGTCAACATCAGCCTCGACACGCTCGACCCGGAGCGGTTCCACACGATCACCCGCCGTGACCGGCTCGACGACGTCCTGCGCGGGGCCAAGGCGGCGCACAACGCCGGGCTCACCCCCGTCAAGATCAACGCCGTGCTGCTGCGCGGGGTCAACGACGGCGACGCCTGCGAACTCCTGGCCTGGGCCATCGACCACGAGTACGAGCTGCGCTTCATCGAGCAGATGCCGCTCGACGCCCAGCACGACTGGCACCGGGAGCAGATGGTCACCGCGGAGGAGATCTTCGCCAACCTCGCCGACGAGTTCACACTGACCCCGGCCCGAGAGCCGCGGGGGAGCGCGCCGGCCGAGCTGTTCGTGGTCAACGGCGGGCCGGCGACCGTCGGCGTGATCGCGTCGGTGACCCGACCGTTCTGCGGCGACTGCGACCGGGTGCGACTGACCGCAGACGGCCAGGTCCGCAACTGCCTGTTCGCGCGCGAGGAGTCCGACCTGCGCGGTGCGATGCGGTCGGGGGCGAGTGACGAGGAGATCGCCGACCGGTGGGTCGCCGCGATGGCCGCGAAGCTGCCGGGGCATGGCATCAACGACCCCACGTTCCTGCAGCCCGATCGCCCCATGTCGGCTATCGGGGGGTGAGCGCTACTCCTGAGCTTGCGAAGGAGTTGGAGAAGCGAAGTATTGAGGAGTGGTCGGCCCAGACCCGAGCGTGCTCGGGTCTGGGCGACACCTCTCGAAATCCAGTTGCGTGGAGCGACGAACACGACCCGGGCTCCACCGTCGCGTGCGAGCCGGCGGTTTCGAGACGCGCCGCTCGATCCTTCGCTTCGCTCAGACTCGAGCAGGACGCTCCTCAACCCCTCGCTTCATCT
>JAICSC010000293.1 GCA_025937085.1 Nocardioides sp. | reverse complement strand
GTTCGAGGGTCGTCGTCGTGCCAACTCCGCCGAGGAGGGCATCGCCAAGCTCCGCGAGGAGGTCGACACCCTCATCGTCATCCCGAACGACCGGCTGCTGTCGATCAGCGACCGCAGTGTCAGCGTCCTCGACGCCTTCAAGCAGGCCGACCAGGTGCTGCTCCAAGGCGTCAGCGGCATCACCGACCTGATCACCACACCCGGTCTGATCAACCTCGACTTCGCCGACGTGAAGTCGGTGATGGCCAACGCCGGCTCGGCACTGATGGGCATCGGCTCGGCGCGCGGCGACGACCGCTCGGTGAGCGCGGCCGAGATGGCCGTCTCGAGCCCGCTGCTCGAGGCCAGCATCGACGGCGCGCACGGGGTCCTGCTCTCGATCGCGGGCGGCTCCGACCTCGGTCTGTTCGAGATCAACGAGGCGGCGGCCCTGGTCTCGCAGGCCGCACACCCCGAGGCGAACATCATCTTCGGTGCCACGATCGACGACGCCCTGGGCGACGAGGTCCGGGTGACGGTGATCGCGGCCGGCTTCGACGGCGGCATGCCGAAGCGTCGCGAGCACGACTCCGGGCTGCGTCGCAACCAGCCCCCGGCGGCGCCGCAGACCCAGGAGCAGACGCGTCAGGCGGCGCAGGCCCTCGCGGCCAAGAAGGCACAGCCGGCCGCCAGCGCGCCGGACGAGGAGCGGGAGTCCGTCACCGCGGGCGCCCGCCAGCCGGCTCCCACGCCACGGCCCCAGCTCGAGTTCGACGACGACGACCTCGACGTCCCCGACTTCTTGAAGTAGGGAGTTGTACGCCGCACGTCTCACCCACGGCCCCGTCGAGCTGGCGTTCACCGACCGGCACGGCGGGGTCAGCGGTGCGCCCTTCGACTCGCTCAACCTCAGCTGGTCCGGCGGTGACGACCCCGGCGCGATGGCCGAGAACCACCGTCTCCTGATGGACGACTTCGCACCCGGCGACGGGGTCCAGCGACTGGCCGAGCTCGGTCAGGTCCACGGCAGCGACGTCCTGCGGGTCGGACCGGCGGGACCCCGTCACGACATACACGGGCATCTGCACGGCATCGGCGACGGGCTGGTCACCACCGAGCCGGGCGTCACCCTGAGCGTGCGGGCGGCCGACTGCGTGCCGGTCCTGCTCGCGGACGTCGGGGCCGGCGTGATCGGGGCCTGCCACTGCGGCCGGCCCGGGGTCGTGGCCGGGATCGTGCCCGCGACGGTCGCGGCGATGCGTGAGCTCGGGGCGTCGTCGGTCACCGCCTGGCTGGGTCCCCACGTCTGCGGCGCCTGCTACGAGGTGCCCCGGTCCATGCAGCACGAGGTGACCGCCGTCGAGCCGGCGACCGCGGCCACGACGTCGTGGGGTACGCCGTCGCTCGACGTGGGCGCGGGCGTCCGGGCCCAGCTCGAGCGCGACGGGGTCGAGGTCGTCGACGTCTCGCGTTGCACCAGGGAGTCGCCCGACCTCTTCTCGTACCGCCGCGAGGGCAAGCGGTCCGGCCGTCAGGCCGGGCTGGTCAGGATGACGCCATGAGCACCCCCGTGACACGCCGGGACGAGATCGCGGCCGGCCTCGACGACGTACGCCGGCGGATCGCGGACGCCGCTGCTGCCGCGGGGCGCAGTGGCGACGACGTGACCCTCGTCGTGGTCACCAAGTTCTTCCCGGCCTCCGACGTGCGACTGCTCGCCGAGCTCGGCGTGACCGATGTCGGGGAGAACCGTCACCCGGAGGCCGGCGACAAGCTGGCCGAGTGCGGTGCCTTCGGGGATCTGGGTTTGCGCTGGCACTTCATCGGCGGACTGCAGAGCAACAAGGCCGCGGCGGTCGGCTCGTACGCCGACGTCGTCGAGTCGGTCGACCGGGTCAAGCTCGTGAACGCCCTCAACCGTGGGGCTCACGAGCGTTCGCACGAGATCGACGTCCTGCTCCAGGTGAGCCTGGACCCACCCGGTCGGGAGGGTCGCGCGGGTGCGGACGCGCGCGAGCTGCCTGCCCTGGCGGACGCCGTCGACGCCGCAGGGATGCTCCGGCTGCGTGGTCTGATGGCGATCGCACCGCTCGGCGAGGAGCCGCGCGCGGCGTTCGACCGGCTGGCGGAGGTGCGAGCGTCGTTCGTCGCCGAGCGACCCGACGCGACCTGGCTCTCCGCCGGGATGAGCAACGACTTCGAGGCCGCGATCGGGGCGGGTGCGACACATGTGCGTGTCGGGTCCGCAATCCTCGGTGCGCGTCCCGAGATCAAGTAGCGTCACAACCACGACAGGGGCCGTGCCGCCGACGAGACGGGGGCGTGGTCACCGGGAACCTGGAGGATGGATCCATGAGCGGCGCGATGCGCAAGATCGGCGAGTACCTCGGCCTGCTCGAGGACACCGGCATGTACGACGAGGAGTACGACGACCAGGGATACGCCGAGCACGAGCCCCAGCAGTCGCGTCGTACCCCTGTGCCCGCCAAGGGCCAGCCCGCGCCGGTCGCCGACCTCTCACAGCGCCGCCGCCAGTCGCCGGCTCCTGCCTCCGTGGTCTCCGAGCTGTCGCGGATCACGACTCTGCACCCCCGCACCTACAACGAGGCGCGCACCATCGGGGAGAACTTCCGCGACGGCATTCCGGTGATCATGAACCTCTCGGAGATGGATGACGCGGACGCCAAGCGACTCGTCGACTTCGCTGCCGGCCTGGTGTTCGCCACCCGGGGCACGATCGAGCGAGTCACCGCCAAGGTCTTCCTGCTGTCCCCGCCGAACGTCTCGGTGGCGGCGGAGGAGAAGCAACGCCTCGTCGAGGGTGGCTTCTTCAACCAGAGCTGACGGTGATACCGCCTGCGACCTGCGGGGACGCCCGCGGGGTCGCCTCGGCCTCTCTCACGAATGCGTGCGAGCCGGAAGTCTCCGACGCGCCGGATGAGGGGCTATTGTTCGACCGAAGACTTGTCAGACCGCGAAACTAGGAATTGGGTGAGGTCATGCCGCTGACGCCTGAGGACGTGAGCAACAAGCGCTTTACTCCTGTCCGGCTCCGCGAGGGCTACGACATGGGTGAGGTGGACCAGTTCCTCGACGAGGTGGAGGCCGAGCTGGCCCGTCTCACCCGCGAGAACGACGACCTCCGCGCGAAGCTGTCGGCGGCCCAGACCGGCGCCGTCGAGCCGGCACCCGCCCCGATGCCGGAGCCGCCCGCGCCCGCGCCCGAACCCGTCGCAGCGACCCCCGAGCCCGAACCCGAGCCGACCCCGGAGCCCGAACCCGAGCCGGCCCCGACCGCGCAGACCCCGGCCGTAGGGGCCATGGGCGCGGTTGCGGCAGGTGTCCAGACCATCCGGGTCGAGACCGTGGGTGACGCCTCCAACGCCGCGGCCCGGCTGCTCGAGCTGGCCAGCCGGAACGCCGACCAGCTCGTCGAGGACGCCAAGAGCGAGGCCGACAAGATCGTCGGCGAGGCCCGGACCAAGGCCGAGCGGCTCGAGGGCGAGTCGAAGTCGAACGCCGACAAGCTCGAGGCGGATGCCCGTGGCCGCGCGCAGTCGCTGGACGCCGAGACCGCCGAGCGCCGGACCCAGCTGTTCGGCGACCTCGAGCGGGAGCGCGACACGCTCTCCCACGAGGTCGACAACCTGCGGGCCTTCGAGCGCGAGTACCGCTCCCGCCTGAAGACCTACTTCAGCCAGCAGCTCGAGGCGCTCGAGACCTCTGCCTCGGCCGACCCGTCGACGCAGGACGCGGGCCTGGCCCAGCCGAAGCGGCTGCGCTCGGTCCTCGGCGACGACGAGGGCTGAGACTCTCCCTCCCGTTCCCGCACCTTCCGACGGCCGGCATCCATTGGGTGCCGGCCGTCGGCTCCTGCCGTTGGGAGCTGCGCCCGGACCGGTATCCGGGGGTGCCCGACGTGACGGCGCTGATCCAGGCCGGGGCCAACAGGCGTGCCTGCTTTGAGTGTGTCGTCCCGGGGCTATACCCTCCCGACGCACGGTGACATCCCACCGATGCGCCCAGCACCCCTCGGCGTACGAGCTCCACGGCCCCCGGAAGGTTCCCATGGCTCGCAGCACGACCCGGTCCCTGGCCGGCAAGGCCGCCTCTGCCGCGCGCAAGGCGATGTCGCGACGGACCTCGGGCGCGGGAAGGGCCGCGGCCACCACGAACGTCTCCTCGAAGAAGGCGGCACCGGTGAAGAAGGCGGCACCGGCGAAGAAGGCGGCATCCGCGAAGAAGGTCACGCCCGCGAAGAAGGCCGCTGGGAAGCAGGCGCCTCCCGCCACGAAGAAGGCAGCGGCGAAGAAGGCCGCCCCCGCGAAGAAGGCCGCTGGGAAGCAGGTGCCTCCCGCCACGAAGAAGGGGACGCCCGCGAAGAAGGCAGCGGCGAAGAAGGCCGCCGCGGAGAAGGCCGTCCCGGGGAAGAAGGCCGTGGCGAAGAAGGCGACGCCCGTCAAGAAGGCAGCCCCGGCGAAGAAGGCCGCGCCGGCCAAGAAGGCGGCCGCGACAAGGGCAGCACCGGCGAAGAAGGCAGCGCCTGCGAAGAAGGCTCCCGCCCGCGCCCGCAAGGGG
>JAICSC010000126.1 GCA_025937085.1 Nocardioides sp. | reverse complement strand
GGCGTACCTCCGGCACGACGAGCGCCGGGACACCGCCGCCCACCCGGTCCGCGCCCTCCGCATCGGTCACGACGGCGCTCGCGCCGGCATCGCGCGCCTGCGGCCAGTACGCCGCCCCATGGCCGTGCGCGCCCGGGAGAGCGGCGTACAGGTCCCCGCGGTCCACGCGGCGCGAATCGAGGGTGACGCCCGCGACCCGCGTCTCGAGGTCACCCGTCCCCTGGACGGAGAGGCCCTCGGTGGTCAGCCGGTCGAGGAGGTCGGCGAGGGCCTGCGGGTCGGTGTCGCTCGCCACGGGGATCCAGGTTATCGAGCCCCGATCCGCGAGCTTGCGAGCGGATCGAGGAGGGCGAGAGATTGAGGAGCGTCGGCTCGGACCGAGCCTGCGAGGGACGAGCGACACGTCTCGAAATCACGATCACGCCCCGCGGCCTGAGCTTGCGAGGGCCGCGATGAGGGCGGGAGGTCGAGGAGCGTGGGCTCAGACCGGAGCTCGCGACGCGCTGAGCCACGCGTCTCGAGACCCGGTGACGGTGCCTGGGGCAGTGACCCGTGGTCTCGACAAGCTCGACCGACGGGTCCTCTCGACCGACGGGTCGTCCTCTCGACCGACGGGTCTTCTCGGCTGCGCACCAGTCACCAGGTCGTCGGGATGTGGGAGGGCTGGGCTCCGGTCGGCGGGACGCCGTACCGGCGGAGGGCGAACGACATGATCTTGCTGAACGCCGGCCCGGCGATCGAGCCGCCGCCGCCGCCGTTCGTCGGGCGCTGCACCACGACGTACACAGTGAACCGCGGGTTGTCGGCCGGGGCGAACCCGGCGAACGAGACCGTGAACTGGCCGTTGTAGCAACCGCACCGGTCCCCCACGCGTTGCGCGGTGCCGGTCTTGCCGGCGACCACGTAGCCGGGCACCTGGGCCGCCGGCGCGACGCCGACGTCGGGGTCGACGACCCGCTCCATCATCTGTGTCATCTGATGGGCGGCGTTCTTGCTCACCACTCGGTGGCTGGTCGCCTCGTCGGTCCCGACGACGTCGCCGGTGTTGGTCGTCGCCCGGCCCTGGATCAGGCTGGGGTCGACCCGTACGCCGCCGTTGGCGATGGTGTTGATCGCGGCCGCCATCTGCATCCCGTTGACCGACACGCTCTGCCCGAACGCGATCCGGTCCTGGAGCATGCCGTTCCACTCCGCGTTGCTCGGGAGCAGCCCGGAGGTCTCGCCGTTGACCCCGATGTCGGTGCGCTGCCCGAGCCCGAAGGCGGTGAGGTACTTCCGCAGCTGGCCCTGCTTGAACAGGCGCGACGCCTTGGCGGTGCCGATGTTGGAGGACTGGGCGATCACGCCGGCGAGCGTCAGCTTGATCGGGCCGTGCGGGAACCAGTCGTGGATGACCCGGTCGCCGCTCTGCAGCTGTCCCGGCACCAGGAGCCGGGTCCGGTCGGTGACCTTGCCGGCGTCGATCAGGCTGCTCAGGGTGAGCACCTTCTCCACCGACCCGGGCTCGTAGGGGCTGGTCATCGCCAGCGAGTTCCGGTCCTTGGCCGGCGATGCCTGAGGGTTGCTCGCGTCGTACGTCGGGTAGTCGGCCAGCGCCAGGGTCTCGCCGGTCCTGCGGTCCAGCACGACCGCGAAGCCGGACTCACCGCCGGAGCCGAGGACGGTCTGTCGCAGGACCCGTTGGGTGTACCACTGCAGGTCCTCGTCGATCGTCGTGTGCAGGTCGATCCCGTTGTGGGCCGGGGTCACCGTGCTGTGGCCGAGCGGGATCCGGTTGCCCGCGCCGACCTCGTAGGTCTCGGAGCCGTCCCGGCCGGCCAGCGCCTTGTTGAAGGTGAGCTCGAGACCGGCCAGCGGACCGTCGGTGCCCATGAAGCCGACCAGGTTGGCGGCCACGTCGCGGTCGGGGTAGGAGCGCACGGGGTCGTTGCGGGTCGCCAGGCCCTTGTAGCCCGCGTCGGTCGCCTCGTTGACCACGCGGACCGCCAGGTCGGCCGGCACGCGGCGGGCGACGTAGGCGAACCGCGAGTTCTTCCGGGTCAGCGCCCGGAGGGTGGAGAAGTAGTCGACGTGCAGGTGCTTGGCCAGGAACCGGGCGAGGTCGGGCGCCCGCTTGGAGGTCTGGACGGGGTCGGCGACGACCATCCGCCCGGAGACGGAGTCCGCAAGGGGACGACCGTTGCGGTCGAGGATCTCGCCTCGCTCCGCCGGCAGCTCGACGGTGACCGTGCCTCCTGTCGACGCGGCGAGGGTCGCGTACTTCGCCTGCTCGACCCCTTGGAGCTGGACCAGTCGCGCCCCGAAGAACGAGAGCACCACGGCGATGAACACGAACCCCGTGCGCAGCCGCAGCTGGACCGACCCCCGCAGCGACCGACGGCCTCGGCCGCGTGACCGGGAGCCGGTAGCGGACGGGCGGCGGTTGCGCGCGGCGGGCCGACGACCGGAGCGTCCGCGAGGGCTGGAGCTGGGCACCGTTCGGTCCTCGTGTCAGTGGTTCGTGCCGTGGCTGGTGTTGTTGGTGTGGCTTTTGTGATCGGTGTTACCTGTGTGGTCATTTCTACCCGCCGGACCGCCGTTGTCGTGTGAGCCGCGCCCACCGTCGTGCGCCGTGTTGTGCGACGAGTCGACGCCGGCGTGGGTCGCGGTGGCCGGCGGATGGACGACCGTGACCTGGGCGGGTGGGTCGAGGACGGCGGGCTTCCGAGGTGGCGGAGCGAGCAGCCGCAGCCGGTCGAGACCGGTGGCCGGGGCGGGATCGCCGAGGACCTTGCCGGTCTTCAGGTCGAGCACGGCCGGGCTGGACGGGAGCACCATGCCCATCCGCTGCGCCTTGAGCGCGATCGTCTGCGGGTCGCGGAGCTGGTCGAGCTCCATCTGCAGGGTCTGCTGCCTGGCCTGCAGGGCATCGGCCTGGCGCTGCAGGCCGGTCGCGGCGAACGACGCCTGCTGCATCGAGGTGTTGAAGAGGAGCAGTCCGACGATGCCGCCGACGGTGAGCATCGAGACCACCAGCAGGAACGGCACCGGACTGGTGCGTCGTCGCCGCCGCTTGGGGACGACGGTCAGCCGCGCACGCTCGAGGGCGGCGCCGGCCAGTCGTGGGACGCGGACGCGGATGGCCGGTGCGGTGCTGCTCATGCCGAGTCTGCCTGGTTCATGCTGCTCCCCTGTGGTTCGGGCGGATGCGTTCGACGGCGCGCAGCCGGACGGAGGCGGCGCGCGGGTTCTGGGCGATCTCGGTCTCGTCGGCGCGCTCGGCGCCGCGGGTGACCAGTCGGAGCGCCGGCTGTCGGTCCTCCGGTACGAACGGGAGGTCCGGCGGCACGTCGACCGTCGTGGCAGCGGTGAAGGCCCGCTTGACCAGCCGGTCCTCCAGGGAGTGGTAGGACTCGACGACCACCCGACCGCCCACGGCCAGGGCGTCGATGGCGGCCGGGACGGCACGTCGGAGGACGCCGAGCTCGTCGTTGACCTCCATCCGCAGGGCCTGGAACGTGCGCTTGGCGGGGTGTCCTCCGGTACGTCGCGCCGGCGCGGGGATCTGGTCGTACAGCAGGTTCACCAGTCGGGCGGAGGTGGTGAACGGCTCGGCCTCGCGCTCGCGGACGATCGCGGCCGCGATCCGCCGGGCGAACCGCTCCTCGCCGTACTCGCGGAGGATCCGGGCCAGCTCGGCCCGTGAGTAGGTGTTGAGCAGGTCCGCGGCAGTCGGTCCGACGGTCGGGTCCATCCGCATGTCCAGCGGTGCGTCCTCGCGATAGGCGAAACCCCGGTCGACGACGTCGAGCTGCATCGAGGAGACGCCGAGGTCGAAGAGCACGCCGTCCGCGTGCTCGAGTCCCAGCCGGGCCAGCACGTCCGGGATCTCGTCGTACGTCGCGTGGACACCGGTGAAGCGGTCGGCGAAGGGAGCCAGGCGTTCCTCTGCGCGCCGGAGCGCCTCCGGATCGCGGTCGATGCCGACGACGCGGGCCAGGGTGCACCGGGTGAGGAGGGCCTCGCTGTGTCCGCCCAGCCCGAGCGTCGCGTCGACCAGGACCGCCCCCTCGTGGTCGAGCGCAGGCTGCAGGAGGGCGACGACCCGGTCGAGGAGGACCGGGACGTGGGAGGGCGTGGTCATCTCTCGCCCTAGCGACCCGTGTGGGCGAGGTGGGCCAGCAGGAGGAACCCGGTGGCGACGGCGACGGACGAGGTAGCGGAGAACGCCATCAGCGTCACCACGTCGCGCGCCTGGTGGCGGACGCGGCGTACCACCGGGGGCGCGGAGACGGCCGGCAACCCGGCGACCCGCGGTGCGGTAGGAGTGACACTCATCGGTTCGACCCCGCTCGGATGGCGCTTGATGGACGGTTCGGTGCTTCAGCAGGGAGTCGCCCAGTCAGGTCCCTGCCCGCTCCCTCGACACCCGGCCTCATGGGGTGGCGTCGGATGCTGTCGTGGGGAAGGTCGTCTGGAGCCGGGGAAGGTGCCCCAGATGACGGGAGCGGGCACGAGACCTCGCTGTGCGAATCCCTTTGTGGTGTTGTCGGTGGCGGTTCTGGGCGGCGCTGTCCGGGTATGAGGTCCTGCCGGCTACGTCGGCAGGATGTCCTCGCTCATGTCGGCGAACTTCTGGCTGTGCTCGTCCTCCCAGGCGGCGATCCGGTCCGGGTGCCAGATCTCCACTCGGTTGAGCGCGCCGATCACGACCACCTCGCGGTCGAGGCCGGCGTAGTCCTTCAGCAACGGCGGGATCGTGATCCGCCCCTGCTTGTCGGGCCTGTCCTCGGTGGCATGCATGGCCAGGAACCGCCCGTACTCACGCGCCTCGCGGACGGTGAGCGGTGCCTCCTGGATGCGGTTGGTCATGGCTGCGAAGTCGGCCATCGGGAAGACGTTGAGACAGAAGTCCTGACCCCTCGTCACCACGAGTCCCTCCGCGAGCTGATCCCTGAACTTGGCAGGCAGGAAGAGCCGGTTCTTCTCATCCAGCTTCGGGGTGTAGGAGCCCACGAACATCCGGGCACCTCCACCTGTCTGGACCCTTCCTCCACTTTCCGCCACTGTACTCCACTTTGCCCCACCGTCAACCACATTCACCCATGTCAGCGCGGGTTCTCCGGTGCGCCGAGCGTGGGCCGAACGTGGGCCGGGCGTGAGCCTGACCGTGGGCAGGCGACCGCAGCTCGCCGGCAGCCCCGACAGCGCCGCCTGGCGTCGATCCCCCGGGCGACGGCCGGCGGGCGCCATCGGCGCAGGTCAGCGCTGGTAAGTGCGGGTGCGCGGGCCGCGAGGGAGGCGTCGCGGTCTCGGTGGAGGGCCCGGTCGGGGTCCAAGGTTCGCGCCCGGTGGTGGAGCGGTGGAGCGGAGTGGTGCGGGTGGGTGCGGGTGGCTGCGGGAAGGGGGAGAATGGTGACGAGAGTCGTCCGCGTGGGAGGGAGGTTCCCGGAGCGGTCGGCACGGCATCCGAAACCGAACCGTTATCCCGGGAGTCGAAACCAACGTGGCGTCCGACACGTAGGTTGTCCTGCACGACCTGCCGCGGCCGGCTCGACCGAGTGCGCCCGCAACGTAGGTGCACACGGGTGGGCTCGCGACGTGCAGCGGGCGCGACAAGGAGAAGGAAGGGACGGCTCGTGCCTGGTCCGGTTTCTCAGGGGGCCGATCTCGACACCCTCGGCAGGGTGGTCGAGAAGGTCCGCGGCAACATCAAGCGCGTCATCGAGGGCAAGCCCGACGTGATCTCCTCGGCGATCACTGTGCTGCTGGCCGAGGGCCACCTCCTGATCGAGGACGTGCCAGGCGTCGGCAAGACGATGCTCGCCAAGTCGCTGGCACGGAGCATCGACAGCTCGGTCAAGCGCATCCAGTTCACGCCCGACCTGCTGCCGTCGGACGTCACCGGCGTCTCGGTCTTCAACCAGAACAGCCGCGAGTTCGAGTTCCGCCCGGGTGGCGTGTTCGCCAACATCGTGGTCGGCGACGAGATCAACCGCGCCTCGCCGAAGACCCAGTCCGCGCTCCTGGAGTGCATGGAGGAGCGACAGGTCACCGTCGACAACACGACCTACTCGCTCGAGCCGCCGTTCATGGTCATCGCGACCCAGAACCCGATCGAGATGGAGGGCACCTACGCGCTGCCCGAGGCCCAGCGCGACCGGTTCATGGTGCGGCTCTCGGTCGGCTACCCGGTCGAGGCCGCCGAGATCGCGATGCTCGACTCGCACACCATGACCAACCCGCTCGACGACCTGGAGCCGGTCACCGACGCGATCGAGATCCGCAAGCTGATCGGGATCGTCAGCCAGGTCCACGTCTCGCAGGCGGTCCAGCGCTACACCGTCGCGCTCGCGGCGGCCACCCGGCGTACGTCGGAGCTGTCGCTCGGCGCCTCCCCGCGTGCCACGCTGCACCTGGTGCGGGCCGCCAAGGCGTCGGCGGCGATCCAGGGCCGCGACTACGTGCTGCCCGACGACGTGCTGGGACTGGCCCCCGTGGTCCTCACCCACCGGTTGCTGCCCAGTGTCGAGGCCGCGATGGGCGGCCGCACCACCGCCAGCATCCTCGAAAGCATCCTCACCTCGGTGCCGGTCCCCGAGGGGACCCGTGCGTGAGGCCCTCTCCGGTCTGACCGTCCGCGGACGGGCGTTCCTGGCTGCAGGTATCACCGCCGTGGTCTGCGCGATCCTGCTCGGTCAGCCGACCCTGACCCGGGTCGGCATCCTGGTCGCCGCACTCCCCCTGCTCACCGCGCTGACGCTGGGCCGTAGCCGCTACCGCCTGGCCCTCGTGCGCAGCGTCGGCCCGCAGACGGTGACCGCCGGCCAGCCCGCGACCGTGCAGCTGACGATGACCAACGAGGGCCGCACCCCGTCCGGTGTGCTGATGCTCGAGGACCACGTCCCGTACGTGCTCGGGACCCGCCCTCGGTTCGTGCTCGACGGCATCGGCCACGGCTGGCGCCGGCACGCGACGTACCAGGTCCGCTCCGACGTGCGCGGCCGCTACGAGATCGGGCCGATGAGCGTGCGGGTCAGCGACCCGTTCGGGCTGGTCGAGCTGGGTCGCTCGTTCCGCAGCACCGCCCCGCTCACCGTCACCCCCCGCACCGTGCCGCTGCCGCCGATCCCGCTCGGCGGTGCCTGGACCGGCTCCGGAGACAACCGGCCGCGGGCGTTCGCCATCGGCAGCGCCGAGGACGTCACGGTGCGCGAGTACCGCCGCGGCGACGACCTGCGCCGCGTCCACTGGCGGAGCTCGGCACGCGTGGGAGAGCTGATGGTGCGGCGCGAGGAGCAGCCCTGGCAGTCCCGCGCGACGTTGTTCGTCGACAACCGGCTGTCGGCCCACCAGGGCCAGGGCATCGCCTCCTCGCTCGAGGCCGCGGTCTCGGCCGCCGCCTCGATCGCGGTACACCTCGGTCAGCGCGGCTTCACGGTCCGGCTGGTCACCTCGTCGGGCGACGACCTGAGCACGACCTGGCACACCCGCGACCCCGAGCTCAACACCCGGGCGATGCTCGAGGCGCTGGCGGTCGTCCAGCCGGTGACCAACACCCGGATCGACACCGGATGGCTCGCCGAGTCCACGCACGGGGGCCTCCTGCTCGGCGTGATCGGCGCGATCACCGACGCCGACGGGCCGATGCTGCGCCGGATGCACCACCACGCCGGTACAGCGCTGGCGCTCGCCCTCGACGTCTCCGCCTGGGCGCCGGCCAGCGGTGCCGGGCTGAGCGCCGTGCCCGCCTCGGCGCGACCTCTCCTGGTCCGCCAGGGCTGGCGCGCCGTGACGCTCCGGCCGCGAGACCGGCTCGACCTGGTCTGGCAGGAGCTCGGCCGGACCAGCGCCCAGGCCGCGCGTTCCGGTGCGACCGACCAGGTCCGGCCGGTGCCGCAGGGCGCAGGGTGAGGGGCGGGCGATGAGAGGACTGTCTGCCGACGCCCGCCGCGACCTGCCACTGGCGGCCGTCGCGGCGGCGACGACGTGGTTCACGATGCTGTCCTGGCGGGGGTTCAGCGACCAGTGGGGTCACTTCCTCGGGCCGCTGATCCTGGTGGGTGCCGCGGTGGCTGTGGCCGGGGTGTTCCTGCGGGCAGCGCCCGTGCCACGCCGTGTCGGTCTCCTGCTCCACCTGCTCGTGGTGGCGGTCCTGGTCTGGCTGCTGCTGGGCGGCTCGCTCATCCATCCGTTCTCGAGCACGGGCGACATCGGCCTGCGGATCGGTGACGCCTGGACCAGCGCCGAGACCTACCAGCCGCCCATCCCGCAGAACGTCCCGGGCATCGCACCGCTCCTGATCCCGTGCGGGGCGCTCGCGCTGTTCGTCGTCGACCTGCTCGCCTGCTGGCTGCGCCGGGTCCCCCTCGCCGGCCTCCCGCTCCTCGCCGTGTACTGCGTGCCGATCAGCGTCATCGGCGACGGCGTCTCGTGGCTGGTCTTCCTGCTCGCCGCGGCCGGCTTCCTGCTGATGATGTTCCTGCACGAGTCGGCCCACATCACCCGGTGGGGCCGGCCGCTCGGCGGGTCGGCGGCGGCCGCGGACCCCCACGGCTTCGGGGTCAGCACCGGCGCCAGCAAGGGCAGCGCGACCACTGTCGGCAGCGTCGCGGTCGTGCTGGCGGTGATCCTGCCGGTGTTCATCCCCACCCTCCACCTCGACGGGCTCGGCCTCTTCGGTCCCGGTGGTGGCGGCGGCGTCAAGGTGGTCAACCCGATCGCCGACATGCGACGCAACCTGCACCGCGGCGCGGACGTCCCGCTCCTGACGGTGAAGACCGACGACCCCGACCCGTCGTACCTGCGGATCGCCGTGCTCACCCAGTTCAACGGCGTGGAGTGGACCAGCGGGAACCGCTCGATCATCTCGGACCAGACCGCGTCGGGGCTGCTGCCCTTCCCCGAGGAGGGGCTGGCCGACAACGTGGCGACGGACCCGCACAACTACACGGTGACCGCGACCTCGAACTTCGACTCGACCTGGCTGCCGACGATGTTCCCGGTGTCGAGCGTGAACGCAGTCGGCGACTGGCACTGGGACGCCAGCACGATGGACTTCATCGCCGGCAACGACTCCACCAACACCTCCG
>JAICSC010000329.1 GCA_025937085.1 Nocardioides sp. | reverse complement strand
GTCGCTCATCCTCGTCAGCCGCCCTGGCCACGGCACCCGGGTGCGGGCCGAGCTCCCGGTCCAGGCGGGCCTCCCTCGATGATCCGCGTACTCGTCGTCGACGACCACCCTCTCTTCCGCCACGGGCTGGCCGGGATGCTGGGGATCGCCGACGGCATGGAGCTCGCCGACGCGGTCGGTGACGCCGAGACCGCGGTACGCCGCTGCGCGGAGCTCGAGCCCGACGTGGTCCTGATGGACCTCAACCTGCCCGGGATGCCCGGGGTGGAGGCGATCCGGCAGATCGCGGCGCAACCCCACCCGCCGGCGGTGCTGGTCCTGACGATGGTCGACGACGACGACACCGTCTCGGCCGCGCTCCAGGTGGGCGCCCGCGGCTACCTCCTCAAGGGTGCGGTGCAGGACGAGGTGCTCTCCGCGATCCGTACCGTCGCAGGCGGCGGCCTGGTCCTCTCCGGCGACGCCGCGGGCCGCGTGGTGACGGGCCGTCAGCGCTACCGGCCGGATCTCACTGAGCGCGAGTCGCAGGTGCTCGCGCTGCTGGCAGCAGGCCGGAGCAACGCCGAGATCGCTCGCGAGCTCGACCTCAGCCTCAAGACGGTGCAGAACCACGTCTCCCACGTGCTGGCCAAGCTCCAGGTGCGCGACCGCACCCAGGCCGCGCTGCGGGCGCGAGGCCTGTGACCGGCTGCTCGTGGTCCGCCGACTGCCAGGATGGGTCGCATGCGCCCGATGCTCGCGACCCGCGGCACGCACGTACCTGCCGGCGACGAGTGGCAGCACGAGGTGAAGTGGGACGGGATGCGGGTGCTGGTCGAGGTACGTCGCGGCGCGGCCCGGCTGTACAGCCGCAACGAAAACGACGCGACGGTCTCGTTCCCTGAGCTGTCGCAGCTGCCCGTGGACGACGCATTGCTCGACGGGGAGGTGGTCGCGTTCGCCGACGGCCTGCCGAGCTTCGGGGCGCTGGCCGAGCGGATGCACGTCTCGCGCCTGGACCGGGCCCAGCGACTTGCCGAGCGGGTCCCGGTCACCCTCCTGGTCTTCGACGTGCTGCGTCTCGGCGGCCGCGACCTCATGGACGAGCCGCTCAGCACCCGGCGCGAGGTCCTGGAGTCGATCGACCTCAACGACGACCGCTGGCAGACGCCCCCGACGTACGCCGACGGCCAGATGCTCTTCGACGCGACCTACCAGCAGGCGCTGGAGGGCATCGTCAGCAAGCGCCTGGCCAGCCGCTACCGGCCGGGCCTGCGCAGCAAGGACTGGCTGAAGTTCGCCCACCGCCGGCGGGAGTCGTACGTCGTCGGCGGCTGGCGTCTCGAGACCGACAGCGTGGACCGGCTCGGTGCGGTGCTGGTCGGGCAGCCGACGGTCGACGGCCTGCTCTACCGCGGCAGGGTCGGCAGTGGCATCGCCGGGCGCAAGGCGGAGGTGCTTCGCGAGGTGCTGGCGGGCCTGACCCGAGCCACGAAGCCCTTCGCCGACGACGTTCCCAAGATCGACGCCCTGGGTACGACGTGGGTCGAGCCCGTGCTGGTCGTCGACATCGAGTCGCTCGGCCCGTCCGCTCAGGGCCGCATCCGCCAGCCGTCGTACATCGGCACCCGCTCCGACCTGACCCCGGAGGACCTTTCATGACGAAGCTCGGGCTTCTCCCCATCGCCGTCGCGGCCACGCTCCTCGCCGTACCGGCCCCCGCCCGGGCCGACGTCACGCACGTGAGGCTCGGAGCCGTCCGCGTCGCACTCCGCCAGCACACGAAGCAGGTCGTGACCGTCAACCACACCCGCGGGTACCACGCCCGGATCGTCTTCTGGGCGCTCCGGCACGGACGCTGGAAGCGGCAGTACGTCGCCCGCGACGGCCGGGTCGGGTACGGCGGGCTGGTGGCGCCGCGCAAGCGCCACCAGGGGAGCGGCACCACCCCCCTCGGCACCACGAAGCTGATCGCCGCCTTCGGCCGTCACCCACGCCGCGAGTGGTGGGACCTGCCCTACCGCCGGATCAGGAAGGGCGACTACTGGGTCGAGGACAACCGCTCGCGCTTCTACAACCGCTACCGCAACAAGGCGCAGGGCGGCTTCCGGTGGTGGCTGCCGACCGCGAACGTGAACAGCTCGGAACGGCTTCGAGACTTCCCCGTGCAGTACGAGTACTCGATCGTCACCAGCTACAACCGCTCCCAGGTCCGTCACCGCGGTGCCGGGATCTTCCTGCACGTCAACGGCAGTGGCGCCACCGCCGGTTGCGTCAGCGCCCCGCGCTGGCTCATCAAGAAGCTCATGTGGCGTCTCGACCCCGCGAGGGTCCCGGTCATGGCGGTCGGCAGATGACCCCCCAGGGTGGTGAGGAGGTCCGGGTCGAGGTCGGAGGACACACCCTCAAGCTGTCCAACCTCGACAAGGTCCTCTACCCGGGCACCGGCACCACCAAGGGCGAGGTGCTCAACTACTACGCCCAGGTGGCCCCGGTGCTGCTCCCGTTGCTGAAGGACCGCCCGGTGACGCGCGTCCGCTGGCCCAACGGCGTCGAGAAGGCCCGGTTCTTCGAGAAGAACACCCCGGCCGGTACGCCGCGCTGGGTGCGGACCGCCGACGTACCCACCACCGGATCCCGGGGTGAGAGCCGGCACGGCGACCGCCTGGTGTTCCCGATCATCGACGACCTCGCGACCCTGACCTGGGCCGCCAACCTCGCCGCGCTCGAGCTCCACGTGCATCAGTGGACCGTCGACAAGCAGGACCGGCCCCGCGGGGCCGACCGGCTGGTGATCGACCTCGACCCGGGTGAGGGTGCCGGGCTGCACGAGTGCTGCCAGGTCGCCCTGTTGGTGCGCGACAAGCTGACCGAGCGCAAGCTCGATGCCCGTCCCGTCACCAGCGGCAGCAAGGGCCTCCACCTCTACGCCCACCTACCGCGCCGGCAGGACTCGGACCAGACCTCCGAGACCGCCAAGGCGATCGCGGAGGAGCTCCAAGGCGAGCACCCGAAGCAGGTGACCGCGACGATGACGAAGGCCAAGCGCTCCGGCAAGGTCTTCCTCGACTGGTCGCAGAACGCCGGCTCCAAGACCACGGTGTCGCCGTACTCCTTGCGCGGCCGCGACCGCCCCTGGGTCGCCACGCCGGTCACCTGGGACGAGGTCGCCGAGGGCGCCGACGACCCGCTCGGTCTCGAGCAGTTCGGCTACGACGAGGTGCTCGCGCGGGTCGACGAGCTCGGCGACCTGTTCACCGACTGACGGCCGACCCACAGCTGACGGCCGGCCCACAGCTCGAGCTCGTTACCATCCCGTGGACGAGCTGTGTGTCCACCGTTGCCGTGTCTTAACTACCGTGACGGTGCCCGGTTCCCTGCGAGCTCCGACCCGCGTGGTGCCGGTGGCCGCCGACTGCCGGGGGGTGGGGTCGGCCGTGCCCGTGGATCCGCCCGTAGTCCCCGCTGCGGGCGGAACCACGCCCCTGCCCCGTGTCGCCCAGCGACACTGGCCGATCGGTCACCACGACCCGAGTGCCTCGGCAACCTATGCTCCGGGCTGTGCCCACCCGTGTCCCCACTCGCGTGCTCCTCGTCGAGGACGAGACCGACCTCGTCTCGCCGCTCGTGCGCGCGCTGGAGCGTGAGGGGTACGCCGTCCGCGAGGAGACAACGGGCCGCGACGCGATCGCGGCGGTGGCCGACGACCCCCAGGACATCGTCATCCTCGATCTCGGGCTGCCCGACATCGACGGGCTCGAGGTGTGTCGGGAGCTTCGGGACGCTGGGTATGCGGGGGCGATCCTGATGCTCACCGGCCGCGCGCGGGAGCTGGACCGCGTGGTCGGGCTCGACGCGGGCGCGGACGACTACCTCGCCAAGCCGTTCGGGGTGGCCGAGCTCCTGGCCCGCCTGCGTGCCCTGCTCCGGCGTACGCCGGTCCGGGCGGCCTCGCTCGCCCC
>JAICSC010000153.1 GCA_025937085.1 Nocardioides sp. | reverse complement strand
CGCCTCGCTGGACGCGCTGGCCCGCGGCGAGACCCACGTGGAGCTCATCGCGGACGGCGTGCACGTCGCCGACGAGACGGTGCACCGGGTGTTCGCGGTGGACCCCGGGCGGCACGTCGTACTCGTCAGCGATGCGATGGTGGCCGCCGGGATGCCGGACGGCGACTTCGAGCTCGGGTCCGTGCGGGTGCGGGTCGTGGACGGCCGGGCGTGGACGCGCACCGAGCCGCCGTCGCTTGCAGGAGGCACCTCGCACGCCGCTGACCTGGTACGCCGCTGCGTGGTGCAGGCCGGTGTCGATCCCGTCGCCGCCGTGGCCGCGGCCACCTCCACGCCCGCCGGCCTGCTCGGCCTGGACGACCGCGGCAGCCTGGCGACCGGTCTGCGGGCCGACCTCGTGGTGCTCGACCGCGACTGGCGGGTCCTCCGAGTGATGTGGGGAGGCGACTGGGTCCGATGATCCTCAGGATGTGCACGCCGGCGGGCCACGGTCCGGCTACAGCGCGACGCCGGCGAGCACCATGTAGCCGCCGTACGACCCGCCCCACAGCGCCGACCGCATCGGGTCGAGCCCTCCGGGCGGGAGCCACTCGTGGATCGCGGCGAGGTCAACGTCGGAGGTCGAGGGCGACCCAGGTGCGGGTGTCGAGGAGCGGAAGATCGTGGCGTGGTTGTGGAACAGCCGGAAGTCGCTGGCGTCCGCGATCGCCCGCCCGACAGCCATCTTGCCGACGGCGGGTGGTCCGAAAACGAACAGCAGCGTCATGGGGCCCAGGGTGGCTGAGCGGGTCGGGTCGACGCGAGCGGTTTGCACGTCGCTGTGCGGCCAATCGCGCGGCGGTGATCGCAGCGTGGCTCCTGCTACGGGCCGGTCTCGATGCCTGACCTCGTCCTGCAGTGCCCCGTGGGGACCATGTGGTCCCCACAAGGCACTGCCCAGGCCAGCGGCCGTCGAGCGCGGCTGACGTGCGTATCAGGAGATGGTCGCGGTGCGGATCGCGGACGCGCGCGGGCCCTTCAGGCGCGCTCGCTCTCCTGCGCGGCGACCTGACGGCGTACGTCCTCCATGTCGAGGCCACGCACCGCGGTGATCAGCTCTTCGAGTGCCGGGGCGGGCAGAGCGCCGGCCTGGCGGAAGACCAGGATGCCGTCGCGGAAGGCCATCAGGGTCGGGATCGAGCTGATCTGCAGCGCACCCGAGAGCATCTGCTCGGCTTCGGTGTCGATGCTCGCGAACGTGATGTCGTCGTGTGTCTCGGACGCCTTCTCGTAGACGGGTGCGAACATCCGGCACGGGCCGCACCAGGACGCCCAGAAGTCCACCAGCACGATGCCGTCCTCGGACACCGTCTGCTGGAACGACTCCGCAGTCAGGGGAAGGGTGGCCATCACGAACCTCTCCGGTCGGAGCTCGGCCTCCGACGTCTGTGTCCGAAACGCCGTCCGTGTGAAGGGCATTCCCGGCTCGGGTCAGCGAGGCTGGAGCACCTCGACCCGGTTGCCCGCGCCGTCGTGCGTGTGGAACCGCAGGTAGCCGCCGAAGCTCTCGCGCTCCCTGTGGTCCACGTCGAAGCCGCCGGCCGCCACGGAGGCGGCGACGTCGTCGAGGTCGTCCACCACGAACGCGGGGTGCGCTTTGCGGGCGGGCCTGAACGGGTCCTCGACGCCGACGTGGACCTCCGCGCTCACCGCGCCCAGCGCGTCGAACCCCCCGAACCAGACGCCGCCTCGACCCCGCAGATCGTCGGGCTTCTCGATCTCGGTCAGGCCGAGGGCGTCGCCGTAGAAGCGACGTGCGGCGTCCTCGCCGCCGGGCGGGCAGGCGACCTGGACGTGGTGCAGGGCGATCATGCGACTCTCGCGACTACGAAGATTCTCCGGAACGGGAGGATCACGCGTCCGTCGTGCTGCGGGTACGCCGCGCGAAGGCGCCGCTTGAACTCCTCCTCGAACGCCGGCCGCAGGCCGTCGGGCAGCGCCTGGAGCGTGGGTCGGGCACCGGTGCCGGAGACCCAGGTGAAGACGGCGTCCGGGTCGCCACTCAGCACGTGCAGGTACGTCGTCTCCCAAGCGTCGACGGTGCAGCCGAGGCCGGCCAGCGGCTCCAGGTAGACGGCCGGGTCTTGGCTGGTCGGGACGGCGACGTCCTGGGTGTGCGCGGCGTACGACGCCTCGGCGGCGAGGTCGCGGCGGATGGTGTGGCTCGGCTCGTCGAAGTTGCCGGGCACCTGGAAGGCGAACCATCCGCCCGGCCGCACCCTCCCGACGAGGGTCGGGAGGAGGTCGAGATGCTCGGGCACCCACTGGAGGGTCGCGTTGGAGACCAGTACGTCGACCGGCTCTGCCTCCGCCGCCCAGGTCCGGAGGTCGGCCACCTCGAAGGTGACGGTCCGGTCGACGTCGCGCGCCTTCTCGATCATCTCCGGGCTCGCGTCGATCCCGCGGATGTCCGCGTCGGGCCAGCGCTCGCGGAGCAGGGTGGTGAGGTTGCCGGGCCCGCAGCCGAGGTCGACGACGGTCGCCGGTTCCTGGGCTCCTACCCGGGCGACCAGCTCGACGAACGGTCGTCCGCGCTCGCCGGCGTAGGTCAGGTAACGGTCGGGGTCCCAGGTGTGCGGCACGACGCTTCTCCTCGCTGGTCTCTTGATGTCAAGATATCGCCAGTGTCGGCTCAGTTCATCTTGATGTCAAGATTCTCGACAGGCTCTAGACTGCGGCCATGAGGGACGAGGTGGACGAGCTGCTCGAGGCCTGGGGCCGGGAGCGCGGAGACCTCGATCTCGCGCCGGTCGCGGTCTTCAGCCGGGTGAGCCGGCTGGCGCGTCGCCTGGAGCTGGCTCGTCGCGACGCCTTCGCGGCGCACGGCATCGAGCAGTGGGAGTTCGACGTGCTCGCCGCGCTGCGCCGGGCAGGGCCGCCGTACGAGCTGTCCCCGGGCCGGCTGCTCCGGGAGACCCTGGTGACCAGCGGCACGATGACCAACCGGATCGACCGGTTGAGTGCCCGGGGGTACGTCGAGCGCTACCCCGACCCCGACGATCGCCGCGGGGTGATCGTGCGGCTGACCGGCGACGGGAAGACGGCCGTCGACGCGGCGTTCACCGCGCTCCTGGACGCCGAGCGCACGCTGCTGGAGGACCTCCCCGAGCGCGACCGCACCCGGTTGGCCTCCCTCCTCCGCTCGCTCCTGGCCCCGTTCCACGCCCCGGAGACCGAGCCTGCGAGGTCTCCGAGGAGTGCGGGAGATTGAGGAGGGTTCTACTCGGGCCAGGACGAAGAGAGGGGCTGGGTGGCCCGGCTCCAAGGCATCCGGCCGAGATGTCCCAGATCAGGAGTCCGACATGTCCGAGCACCACTACCTGATCCGGGGCGGGCTCGAAGGGCGGGAGCGGCTGCGCGTGCTCGGTCGTGTGATGCGGCCGACGACGCTGGCGCTGCTGGAACGCGCCGGCGTGACCTCCGGGATGCGCGTCGTCGACGTCGGCTGCGGTGGTGGGGACGTGACGTTCGACCTCGCCTCGCTCGTCGGCCTCACCGGGTCCGCCCTCGGGATCGACATCGACGAGACCAAGATCGAGCTGGCCCGGGCCGACGCCGAGCAGGTCGGCGTGACCAACGTCGAGTTCCGGGTCGGTGACCTCACCGACGGACTCGGCGAGGCGACGTACGACGCGATCTACGTCCGGTTCGTCCTCACCCACCTGCACGATCCTCAAGCGGCGGTCGACATCATGCGGCGCGCGCTGCGGCCGGGCGGGCGGCTCATCGTGGAGGACATCGACTTCCGCGGGTCGTTCTGCGAGCCGGAGCACCCCGACTTCGAGCGGTACGAGGAGATCTACGAGGAGTCCGCCCGGCGCAACGGCGGCGACCCCTGGATCGCGTTGCGCGTGCCCGCGATGCTGGTCGCCGCAGGCTTCGCGCGCGTCCAGCCGAACGTCGTACAACCGGCGGACCTCGTGGGCGAGAGCAAGCTGATGCCGGCCCTCACCTTGGAGAACATCAAGGCGACCGCGATCCGGCACGGCGTGGCCGGCGAGGAGGAGATCGACCGGCTGGTCGACGTGTTGTACGAGCTGGCCGGCGATCCGCGCACGTACGTCGCGAATCCCAGGATGGTCCAGGTCATCGGCGAGAACGCCCAGCCCGCCGACTAGACCTCCAACCCCTCCGCGGCCTCGAGCCACTCCCCCTCCAACCGGTCGCGCTCGTCGGCGAGCTCGGCCAGCCGAGCACTCAACGCCGTCAGCCGCTCGTGGTCGGCGGCGTGAGCCAGCACCTCGGCGTTCAGCTCGGCCTCCCGCGCCGCGACCTGCTCGAGCCGCTTCTCCACCCGGGCCAAGGTCTTCCGCGCCGCGCGCTCCTGCGCGCTCCCCCGCACCCTCGCCGAAGTGGGAGTTTCCCGCACTCGAAGTGGGACTTCTCCCGGCGCCTCGGCGGCGGACAACTCCCCCCTCGGGGGCGGAGAAGTCCCACTTCGGCGTTGGAGGTACTCGTCGACACCTCCGGGGAGCAGGGAGACCCGGCCGTCGTCGAGGAGGCCGTAGACCACGTCGGTGACACGTTCGAGGAAGTAGCGGTCGTGGGATACGACGACCAGCGTGCCGGGCCAGTCGTCGAGAAAGTCCTCGAGCACGGTCAGGGTCTCGATGTCGAGGTCGTTGGTGGGCTCGTCGAGGAGCAGCACGTTCGGCTCGCTGAGCAGCAGACGCAACAGCTGGAACCGCCGGCGTTCGCCACCGGAGAGGTCGCCGATCCGGGCGGTCAGCTTGTCGCCGGTGAACCCGAACCGTTCGAGCATCGCGGTCGCGGTGATCTCGCCGGTGGCGGTGCGCGTCACCCGCTGGATCGACTCGATCGTGGGCAGCACGCGGTCCTCGGGGTCGAGTACGTCGAGGGTCTGGGTGAGGTGCTGCAGCGAGACCGTCCTCCCGCGCTTGACGCGCCCGGCGGCCGGGGCGAGCGTGCCGTCGAGCAGCGCCAGCACCGACGACTTGCCGGAGCCGTTCACGCCGACGAGCCCGACCCGGTCGCCCGGTCCGAGCCGCCAGGTCGCGCGCGAGAGCAGGGTCCGGTCGCCGCGGACCAGGTCCACGTCCTCGACGTCGATCACGTCCTTGCCCAACCGCTGTGCCGCGAAGCGCTGGAGCTCGAGCCGGTCGCGAGGTGCCGGCTCGTCGCCGATCAGCGCCTCGGCGGCCTCGATCCGGAACTTCGGCTTCGACGTCCGCGCCGGGGGCCCGCGGCGGAGCCAGGCGAGCTCCTTGCGGGCGAGGTTGCGGCGGCGTACCTCAGCCGCGGCGGACTGCCGCTGCCGCTCGGCCTTGGCCAGCACGTACGCCGCGTAGCCGCCGTCGTAGGAGTCGACGAGGCCGTCGTGCACCTCCCAGGTGCGCTCGCAGACCGCGTCGAGGAACCAGCGGTCGTGTGTCACCACGACCAACGCCGACGGGAGTGCCGCGAGATGCGCCGCGAGCCAGGCGACGGCCTCGACGTCCAGGTGGTTGGTCGGCTCGTCGAGGACCAGCAGGTCGTGCTCTCGCAGGAGCAGCTCGGCCAAGGCGCAGCGCCGGCGCTCACCGCCGGACAGTCCGACCACGGCGCGGTCGAGCTCGACGCCGGCCAGCAGCTCGGTGACGACCTCGCGGGTTGCCGGCTCGGCCGCCCACACGTGGTCGGGGCGTCCGGCCAGAACGGCGTCGCGGACCGAGTGGGTGTCGTCGAGGGTGTCGCCCTGGTGGAGGTAGCCGACGTGCAGGCCACGCGTGGTCGAGACCCGGCCGTCGTCGGGCGGCTCCTGGCCGGTCAGCACCTGGAGCAAGGTCGTCTTGCCATCGCCGTTGCGACCGACGATGCCCACGCGCTCACCCGCGGCCACGCCGAGCGAGACGTCGCTGAGCAGCGGCCGCACGCCGTACGCCTTGGAGACGTGCTCGAGGTTGACGAGGTTAGGCACCGTTCACTCCGGGGCCACCGGGTGCGCGCCGGCGACCGGGCCGTGGGCGACGAGCGCCACGCGCTGTTCGTCGGCCGCGGTGAGTACGCCGGCCACCGCCCGCGCGTGGTCGCCCGACTCGCACAGGAAGACGCAGGTCGGCCCCGACCCGGAGACCAGCCCGCGCACAGCACCGGCATCGACCCCGTCGATGATCAGGCGAGCCAGGTCAGGCCGGAGGTCGCAGGCGGCCTGCTCGAGGTCGTTGTGCAGGGCGTCGGCCAGTCGGCGGACGTCGCCACTCGACAACGCCGCGATCACGTCGCCGGGCGGGCCCGGGAGGACCGGAGCGTCGGGCCGCAGCTCGTCGTGGTGCCGGTAGACCGCCGGTGTCGACATCCCCTCGGAGCTCGGTACGACGACCCACCACCAGGAGCCCCGGTCCTCCACCGGGGTGACGATCTCGCCGTGACCCTCACCGATGGCGGACCCGCCGACCAGCGCGAACGGCACGTCGCTGCCGAGCCCGGCCGCGAGCAGCAGCAGGTCCTCGTCGGAGGTGCCGAGA
Source organism: Nocardioides sp. (assembly GCA_025937085.1). GTDB lineage: Bacteria > Actinomycetota > Actinomycetes > Propionibacteriales > Nocardioidaceae > Nocardioides. The sequence continues at coordinate 1,617 of JAICSC010000153.1, read as the reverse complement.
CCGTGCAGGCGGTCGAGCGCGAGCAGCGCGGCGGCGCCGTCGGCCGAACCACCCGCCAGACCGCCGGCGATCGGGATGCTCTTGTCCACCTTCACCTCCGCGCGGACCGGCCGGCCGTGGTGGGAGCTCAGCGCCGCCGCCGCCCGGTCGACGATGTTGTGGCCGGGCTCGGGCAGGTGACTCGGATCGATGTACGACGCCACCTCCGTCGCCACCGACAGCCCGTCGGCCCCGGGGTCGGCCCCCCGGTCGGCCCCCGGGTCGGCCTCGGTGACCGTCACGTCGTCGTACAGGCTCACCGCCTGGTAGACCGTCACCAGCGTGTGGAAGCCGTCGGGCCGGGGCGCACCCACCCCGAGCAGCAGGTTGATCTTGGCCGGCGCGCGCACGGTCAGGCTGCGTCGCCCCGTCAGGCTGCGTCGCCCGGTCATGACGCGTCCGCCAGGGCTTCGGCGATCCGCGCGAACTCGGCCACCGCGAGCGTCTCGCCGCGGGCGAGCGGGTCGATCCCGGCCCGTCGCAGTGCACTCTGCGCGGCCTCGGCCGAACCGGCCAGGGCGCGCAAGGCACCGCGCAGCGCCTTGCGCCGGTGGGCGAACGCGGCGTCGACGACGGCGAAGACCTCCTCCCGGGTCGCGGTCGTGCTCGGCGGGTCGCGGCGGGTCCACGCGACCAGGCCGGAGTCGACGTTCGGGGCTGGCCAGAACACGGTGCGCCCGATCGCGCCTGCGCGGCGGACGTCGGCGTACCACGCGGCCTTGACGCTGGGCACGCCGTACACCTTGGAGTCGGGCGCGGCCGCCAGCCGGTCGGCGACCTCGGACTGGACCATCACCAGCCCCTTCTCGAGGCTGGGCAGCAGGGCGAGGAGATGGAGCAGCACGGGCACGGAGACGTTGTAGGGCAGGTTCGCGACCAGCGCGGTCGGCGGTGGCCCCGGGATCTCCTCCACGCGAAGAGCATCGGCGGCAAGGACCTCGCAGCGGCCCGCCAGGTCCGGGGCGTACGCCGCCAAGGTCTCGGGCAGTGCGGCGGCCAGCACCGGGTCGACCTCGATCGCGACGACGCGGCTCACCTCGCCGACCAGGGCCAGCGTCAGGGACCCGAGCCCGGGCCCGACCTCGACGACGACGTCATCGGGGGTCAGCGCCGCCTCGCGCACGATGCGGCGGACCGTGTTCGCGTCGATCACGAAGTTCTGCCCCCGCTGCTTGGTCGGCCGTACGCCGTGGCGCGCAGCCAGGGAGCGAACGTCCGCCGGCCCGAGCAGCGTCGGGCCGGCGGACGTCATGGTCGCAGCGTAGTGAGCGTCCACTTCCGGCGGGTCAGCACTGTCCGGCGTGAACTTCTGCCCGTCAATTCCGCGGTGTCAGGCCGCCTTGCGAGCAAGCTCGCTGCGGCGCTCGTGTCAGCGCGGAAGACCCAGGGACGCCGCGCAGGCCGGCCACGCGCCGTACCCACCGCTGGCGTTGCGGATCTTGGTCGCGATCGCGATCTGGGTCAGCCGCGAGGCGTTGCTGGGAAGCCCGCTGCCGCCGTTCGCCTGCCACGTGCCGAGCGAGAACTGCAGCCCGCCGTAGTAGCCGTTGCCGGTGTTGGTGGCCCAGTTGCCGCCGG
>JAICSC010000271.1 GCA_025937085.1 Nocardioides sp. | reverse complement strand
CCATCGCCGGCTGCACCCGGCCCTTCACCTGGTGCGAGATCCACCACCACCGCATCCCCTGGGCCAAAGGCGGACCCACCGACCTCGACAACGGCCTCCCACTCTGCGGCCACCACCACAGACGCGCCCACGACACCCGATACGACCTCCGACAACGACCCGACGGCGAATGGACCTTCCACCGACGAACGTGAGGGTCAGGCGTCTCTCGGGTCTGCCGGGTCCTCGAGTGCCAGCCGGGCGACCTGCTGACGCGGCGTCGAGCTGAATTCGGCCGGGGGTGCACACTGCCGTCAGGAGCGTGCGACTGATGGTGGTAGCACTTGCGTGACCTATAGCGCGCACTTCGCATGACGCCCTGAGGCGAGTGCGCTCGGTCGCTGAGCGGTCCCGCCTCTGGGGTCACGGTCGCTGCTCCGGCGCGGGCCGAGCGAGTCGCTTGTCGCGGTCGGCGAGGAAGGGCCCGAGCCGGATGCCGAAGCTGCGCTGGTCCATGAGCCAGGCCAACAGAACGAGCTCGTCCGCCAGCGTCACGAGGCTGTCCTCGCGAACGAGCCTCATCGCGAGGATGTGCGCGACGATCGGCTTGCCCTCCTCGCCATTTTCGGCTGGCCGCTTGACGAGACTGCGGTAGACCGAGCCGGCGTAGGCGCTGGTGCAGCCGAACATGTGGGGGCGGAACGGCACGTCCTGGTCCACCATCCAACGGATCACATGGCCCTGGAGGAACGCGCCGTAGTCCGGCCCTTGGTCGGCGGCGGACGAGGTGAGGTCGATGCGCCCGATCTGCGCGAATCCCTCTCGGCGGATGGCCCACCGCGTAGCGTCCTTCGCCTGGACGGCAAGGTCGTCGATCATCGAGCGGAGCTGGTCGAGGCTCAGCGCCACGGTGGGCATGGCCGAGATCCGCTCCTGGAACCACAGCGCGTCCGCGACCGAGACCTCACAGGTCATCACCGCGACGGCGCCAGGAGGCCGGCGGTCGTGCGCGAGCCGGGTCGCCCGGCGCGCCCTCATCTCCTCCAGATGCTCGGGCGTCACCTCGTCGTACGTCGCCAGATGGAGCCAGCGGAAGCACGCCTCCTCTTCCTCCGCGGTCATGCCCACGGCGCCGAGGTGTCGGAGGGCACGCTCGGCGGTCAGCATGCCCAGGGCATGGGCATCCAGGGACCGCTCCCAGCCGACCAGCTCGCACAGCCCGGGGACAGCCAGGAGCGAGAGGTAGCCGGTGGCTGCCCGACCGAACGGCGTGCTGGCGTCGTCGTCCCCGTATCCGAGGTCGGCGAAGAGTGACTCGCCGAGAGATCCGACGTACTCAGGGACCGACTCACCCGGAACGCGCTCCCGGCGCGCGCCTCCCGGGTCTCGGCGACGTGGCACCTGCGGAAGCTCGGCCCACGGTCGCCCGAGGAACTCCGCCAGCTCCCCGCCCGGGACATCGGGCAGTCCGTTGTACGACGTCCATCCGACGCGAGCGATGCGCAGCAGGCTGCGACAGGTCACCGCCCGTTCGAGGCGTCCGGCGAGCTCGGCGACGGCGGCCTCGAAGTCCGCCGGCGTGCCCCCGATCCGCGCCAGGCGCTCCAGCTCGGCGTCGAGGTCGTCGGGGCTTGCGATGGGCTCGGTCACTGCGTCACCTCCGAGACGACCGAGAGGCATTCGACCACGGTTCCGCCCACGGCGTTGCGGTTTCGAGTTGGTCACGGCCCTCGCTCCTCAACCACCCACGAAGACGGCAGGATGGCGGCATGGCCGACCCGCGCGCAGGAACCCACGCCCAGCCCTCGGACCTGGTCGACGTGCCACACCTGGTGACGGCGTACTACACGCTCGAGCCCGACCCCGATGACGTGGACCAGCAGGTCGCGTTCGGGACCAGCGGTCACCGCGGGAGCAGCCTGAACACCGCGTTCAACGAGGTGCACATCGCGGCGACGACCCAGGCGATCTGCGACTACCGCAAGGAGCAGGGGTACGACGGCCCGCTGTTCCTGGGCCGCGACACCCACGGGCTCTCGGAGCCGGCGTGGGCGACCGCGATCGAGGTGCTGGTCGCCAACGACGTGGCGGTGATGGTCGACGACCGCGACGGGTACACACCGACGCCAGCGGTGTCCCACGCGATCATCCGCGCCAACGGCGGTCGCACGGCCGGGAACGGTCTGGCCGACGGCATCGTCGTGACGCCGAGCCACAACCCGCCGTCCGACGGGGGCTTCAAGTACAACCCGCCCCACGGGGGACCGGCCGACACCGACGCGACGAAGGTCATCGCGGCCCGGGCGAACGAGCTGATCCGGGCGAACCTCGAAGGCGTGATGCGCACGGCGTTCTCCCGCGCCCGCGCCGCGTGCACGGCGTACGACTTCCTCGGGACGTACGTCGACGACCTGCCGTCGGTGGTCGACATCGACGCGATCCGTCAAGCGGGGGTGCGGATCGGCGCCGACCCGCTGGGCGGCGCGAGCGTCCGCTACTGGGGTGAGATCGCCGAGCGCCACCGGCTCGACCTCACCGTGGTGAACCCGCTGGTCGATCCCACCTGGCGGTTCATGACCCTCGACTGGGACGGCAAGATCCGGATGGACTGCTCGTCGCCCAGCGCGATGGCGTCGCTGATCGGGCGGAAGGACGAGTACGCGATCGCGACCGGCAACGACGCCGACGCCGACCGGCACGGCGTCGTCACGCCCGACGCGGGACTGATGAACCCCAACCACTACCTGGCCGTCGCGATCGGCTACCTCTTCGGGGGGCATCGCCCCGACTGGCCCGCCGACGCGCGGATCGGCAAGACGCTGGTGTCGTCGTCGATGATCGACCGCGTCGCCGGCGACGTCGGCAAGGAGATGGTGGAGGTGCCGGTCGGTTTCAAGTGGTTCGTCCCCGGCCTCATCGACGGCTCGTTCGGCTTCGGCGGCGAGGAGTCGGCCGGGGCGTCGTTCCTCCGTCGCGACGGAGCGACGTGGACCACCGACAAGGACGGCCTCATCCTCGACCTGCTCGCCGCGGAGATCCTCGCGGTCACCGAGAAGACCCCGAGCCAGCTGTACGGCGAGCTGGTCGCCCGCCACGGCGACCCGGCGTACGCCCGCGTGGACGCACCCGCCGACCGCGAGCAGAAGGCGAGGCTCGCCGACCTCTCGCCCGACGACGTCACCGCCACCGAGCTGGCCGGCGAGAAGATCGAGCAGAAGCTGACCGACGCACCCGGCAACGGCGCCGCGATCGGCGGCCTCAAGGTGGTCACGGAGAACGCGTGGTTCGCCGCCCGCCCGAGCGGCACCGAGGACGTCTACAAGATCTACGCCGAGTCGTTCCGCGGCCCCGACCACCTCGCCGAGGTGCAGGAAGCCGCCCGCGAGGTCGTGTCGGCGGCGATGGGGTCATGAGCGAGCGGGCGCCCGACTTCGGGGTGCACCCGGAACGTCGACCCTGAGCGGTGGTCTCGAGCCGCCCGCAGGGGCTCGCTGCTAACCACCGGAGCTCGCGGCGTACTCCTCGCGGGCCGTCTCGATGTCGTCCATGTGCGCGTACGCCCACGAGCGGAGCTCGGCGATGACACCGGACAGCGACCGGCCGAGGTCGGTGAGCTCGTAGTCGACCCGGGGCGGGATGGTCGGGAAGACGGTGCGGGAGACGATGCCGTCGCGCTCGAGCTGTCGGAGGGTCTGGGTGAGCATCTTCTGGGTGATCCCGACGACGGTCCGCTGGAGCTGGGAGAAGCGCAGGGTGCCGCCGTTCTCGAGGGCGTAGAGCACGAGCAGCGACCACTTGTCGCCCAGCGTCGACACCACCTGCCGGGTCGGGCAGGCGGGCGCCATCACGTCGAACCGGCCGTCGGGGGAGGCTGATGCGGACGGGGCGGAGACGGTATCCATGAGGTGGGTATAGCACTTTCAACTGCCTACTTCCATCTGGATACAGCCCGCCCGACGATAGGACCCATGAAGGCTCTGCTCCCGTCCGACCCGGCTCCCGCGGTCCGCCTCGCCGACGCCCTCGACGTGACGCCGGGCGACGACGAGCTGTTGGTGCAGGTCGAGGCCATCTCGGTGAACCGTGGCGAGACGTTCCGGCTCGAGGACGCCGGTCCCGGCTGGCGTCCCGGCAAGGACATCGCCGGCCGCGTAGTGGGAGCGGCTGCGACGGGGCGAGGACCGCGCGAGGGTGCGCGGGTTGTCGCCCATCTCGACGACGGCGGCTGGGCGGAACGGGCCGTCGTACCCCTGGACCGCGTCGCCGAGCTGCCCGACGCCGTCGACACCACCACAGCAGCCGCACTGCCGCTCGCCGGGCTCACGGCGCTGCGCCTGCTGCGGGCGACCGGGCCGGTCGCCGGCCGGCGGGTGCTGCTGACCGGTGCGTCGGGCGGTGTGGGCCACTACTTCGTCGAGCTGGCAGCCGCGCACGGCCCGGACCTGACCGTGGTCGTCGGTACGCCGTCCCGCGCCGAGCGGCTCCGCGAGCTCGGCGCGACGCGAGCGGTCGGCTCCGTCGAGGAGGCCGGACGTCCGTTCGACATCGGGCTGGACTCCGTCGGCGGCGACTCGACCCAGGCTGTGCTGGGGGCCCTGACGACGCATGGCCGGCTCGTCTGGTTCGGCCAGGCCAGTCGGAAGCCACCGGTGCTCGACTTCTTCGACTGGTCCGGAGGAGCGATGGCAACGATCTCGAAGTTCCACTACCTCGACGACGTGACCCCGGTCGCCGACGACCTGGCCACGCTGGTCCGGCTCACCGCCTCCGGTCGCCTGCACCCCGAGATCGGGCTCCACGACGGATGGGACAACGCGAACGCTGCCATCGCGGCACTGCTCGACCGTCGAGTCCGCGGGAACGTCGTACTCGAGGTCGCCTGACCCGCACCCACAAACGCCACACGAACCCCGCACGAGAACCGCACCTATACCGCACGAAGACCGCACGAAGACCGCACGAAGACAAGGAAAGGGAATGCGATGACACCCCTCCAGGTGCTGGACCGCTATCTCGAAGCACTGCTGGCCGGCGACCTCGACGCGATCCGCGCGTCGTTCGCCGAGGACGCCGTCTGGACGCT
>JAICSC010000314.1 GCA_025937085.1 Nocardioides sp. | reverse complement strand
TGGAGTGCTCAAGGTCCAGGACGTCGCCGTGGACCCGGCTACCCGCCGGGTGTGGCGAGATGAACGCGAGATCGTCTTCTCGCGCAAGGAGTTCGACCTGCTGCATTTCCTGATGCAGCGGGCCGGTTCTGTCGTCTCCCGCGACGAGCTGATGCTGACGGTGTGGAACACCACCTTCTGGACGTCGTCGAAGACCATCGACGTGCACCTGGGCTGGGTCCGCCGCAAGCTGGGCGACGACCCGAGCCAGCCGAGCCTGATCACCACCGTGCGTGGTCACGGACTCCGATTCGAGCTTCGCGCGCCCGGCACCCCAGAGGTCCTGGGCGATGCCGAGGAGGCCGCGGCCCGCACCGCCTGACCGGTTCTCTACCCTTCCTCGGGTGAGCTCCGGAGACTCGACCGTCGAACGCGTCGGCCGAGGAGACAGCGGGGCGCCCGTGGTCGCCGTGGTCGGGGGCGGTCAGCTGGCCCGGATGATGGCCGAGCCGGCAGCCGCGCTGGGGATCCCGCTGCGGCTGTTGGCCGAGGCACCGGGAGCGTCGGCGGCCCAGGTGATCCCCGACCACGCGGTCGGCGACTACACCGATCTCGCCACGCTCCGGCGTCTCGTGGCCGGATGTCGGGTCGTCACCTTCGACCACGAGCACGTCCCGACCGGTCACCTCCACGCGCTCGAGGACGCCGGCGTGGCGGTCCGCCCCGGCCCCGGCGCACTGGTGCACGCGCAGGACAAGGCGGTGATGCGAGAAGCGGTCGCGCGGTTGCGGTTGCCTCAGCCACGGTTCCGCGCCGTCGGGTCCCTACCCGAGGTCGTGGCGTTCGGTCTGCCCTGCGTCCTCAAGGCCAGCCGGGGCGGGTACGACGGCAAGGGGGTCTGGTTCGTGCGTACGCCGGAGGAGGCAGAGCCGGCCCTCGAGGCCTCCGCCCTGACCGGCGTACCCCTCCTGGTCGAGGAGCTGGTCGACTTCCGGCGCGAGCTGTCGGCGCTGGTGGCGCGCAGCCCCAGCGGCCAGGCGGCGGCGTACCCCGTCGTCGAGTCCGTCCAGCGCGACGGCATCTGCCACGAGGTCGTGGCGCCCGCGCCAGGCCTGTCAAAGCGCCTCGCCACCTCGGCGCAGGAGCTCGCCCTGCGGCTCGCCCGCGAGCTGGACGTCACCGGGATCCTGGCCGTCGAGCTGTTCGAGACGACCGACGACCGGATCCTGGTCAACGAGCTCGCGATGCGTCCCCACAACACCGGCCACTGGAGCCAGGACGGCGCGGTCACGTCCCAGTTCGAGAACCACCTCCGCGCCGTCCTCGACCTCCCGCTCGGTACGCCGGTCGCGCGAGCTCCGTGGACGGTGATGGTGAACATCCTCGGCCGCACGTCGGAGCAGGTGGGTCATCTGTACGACGGATACCCCCACGCGCTGGCCAGGGATCCACGGCTGCGGGTCCACCTGTACGGCAAGGAGCTGCGCCCGGGTCGCAAGGTCGGCCACGTCAACGCCTACGGCGACGACCTGCAAGAGTGTCTGGAGCGTGCCCGGCACGCAGCCGCGTGGTTCGCGGGAGAGCTGGGCGACGAGAGCGAGTGAGCATGGCTGACGACCCCCGCGTGGGCATCGTGATGGGCTCCGACTCCGACTGGCCGGTGATGGAGGCCGCCGCGCAGGCGCTGGCGGAGTTCGACGTCGCCTACGAGGCCGACGTCGTCTCGGCCCACCGGATGCCCGACGAGATGCTCGGCTACGGCCGCGCGGCGGCCGACCGCGGCATGTCGGTGCTCATCGCGGGCGCCGGGGGAGCGGCCCACCTGCCCGGCATGCTCGCATCGGTCACGCCGCTGCCCGTGATCGGCGTCCCGGTCCCACTGAAGCACCTCGACGGCATGGACTCCCTGCTCTCGATCGTGCAGATGCCGTCGGGCGTGCCGGTGGCCACCGTCGCGGTCGGCAACGCCCGGAACGCGGGCCTGCTCGCCGTCCGCATCCTGGCGGCGTCCGACGCCGACCTGCGGCAGCGGATGCTCGACTTCCAGGCCGACCTGCGGCGTACCGCGCAGGAGAAGGGCGCGAAGGTGCGCTCCGCCTCGGGTGGGCGCAAGCTCGGCTTCTAGGGCGTGTCCCGTGGGGATGCCCCGGCTCGCTGCGGGTACGGACGCTGCATGAACAGCAGCTTCAGCGAGGACCAGCTCCAGCCCGACGACACTCTCGACGAGCGCGGCGTCGACGACGTGCTCGACGAGGGGATGTCGCCGCCGGAGCGGCCGAGCCGCGACGTTGCGCGGGGAGTCACGGCGCGTGAGGACGCACAGGGCGAGTCGCTCGACGACCGGCTCGAGCAGGAGGAGCCCGACCCGTCGGCCGAGGTGGACCACTCGGCCGACGCGACGGTGCCGCCGCGTCGGCCGAGGAGGCAGCCGTGCACACCGTCGACGAGGATGAGCTGTAGCCCCCCGTCGCGGACCGGTCTCAGGCCGAGCGAGGGTCCTCGCGCCGGCGCCACTCGATGGCCGGGCAGGTGTCCATCACCATCGGCACGCCTGCCTCCGTCGTACGCCGGAACGCGTCGAGGTCGATCACGCCGAGCTGGAACCACACGCCCTGCGCGCCGACGGCCACCGCCTGGTCGGCGAACTCGCCGGCCGCCTCCGAGCGGCGGAAGACGTCGACGACGTCGAGAGCGAACGGCACATCCGCGAGTGTCGGATGGCCCGGCTGTCCCAACACCTCTCCGGGCTCGTCGGCGAACCTCGGGTGGATGGGCACGATCCGCTTGCCGCGGCGCTGGAGCAGGTCTGCGATGGAGTACGCCGTGCGCCCCCGGTCGCCGGACAGGCCCACCACGGCCCAGGTCTCGAGGTCGTCCAGCATCAGGTCGACCCACTCGTCGCGCTGCCACTCGCCCACGCTGCCAGCCTAGGCGGCGCAAACGTAGAATCCGCCCATGAGCAACGACTTCCCGATGTTCGCGCTCTCGGAGGAGCATCGCGCGGTCCGCGAGGCGGTCCGCGATCTGTGTGAGGCCAAGGTCGCGCCGTACGCCGCGGAGGTCGACGAGGACGGCCGTTACCCGGAGGAGGCGGAGAAGGCGCTGCGGCAGGCCGACTTCCACGCGCCGCACGTGCCCGAGGAGTACGGCGGCGCCGGCGCCGATGCCCTCGCCACGGTGCTCGTGATCGAGGAGGTGGCGCGGGTCTGCGCGGCGAGCAGCCTGATTCCGGCGGTGAACAAGCTGGGGTCGTTGCCGCTGATGATCGCCGGCTCCGAGGAGCTCAAGAAGCACTACCTGACCAAGCTCGCCGCCGGTGACGGCGGCTTCTCGTACTGCCTGTCCGAGCCGGACGCCGGCTCGGACGCGGCCGCGATGAAGGCGCGCGCCGTCCGTGACGGGGATGACTGGGTGCTGAACGGCGTGAAGCGCTGGATCACCAACGCCGGTGTCAGCGAGTACTACACCGTGATGGTCGTGACCGACCCCGATCCCTCGTCGGGGGGACGCAGCCGTGGGATCTCGGCGTTCGTGGTCGAGAAGTCCGACGAGGGAGTCACCTTCGGTGCCAAGGAGAAGAAGCTCGGCATCAAGGGCAGTCCCACCCGCGAGGTGTACCTCGACAACGTGCGCCTGCCTGCGATGAGGATGATCGGCGCAGAGGGCACCGGATTCGAGACCGCGATGAAGACCCTCGACCACACCCGGATCACGATCGCTGCCCAGGCCGTCGGAATCGCGCAGGGGGCGCTCGACTTCGCGCTCGGCTACGCCCGGGAGCGTCAGCAGTTCGGCAGGCCCATCAGCGACTTCCAAGGGCTCCAGTTCCTGCTCGCCGACATGGGCATGAAGATCGAGGCGGCCCGGCAGCTGACGTACGCCGCCGCGGGGCGCTCCGAGCGCGGAGACGCCGACCTCACGTTCTTCGGCGCTGCGGCCAAGTGCTTCGCCTCCGACGTCGCCATGGAGGTCACCACGAACGCCGTGCAGGTGCTCGGCGGCTACGGCTACACCCGCGACTACCCGGTCGAGCGGATGATGCGCGACGCCAAGATCACCCAGATCTACGAGGGCACCAACCAGATCCAGCGGATCGTGATGGCCCGCCAGCTCCTCGCAGGTGTGCAGTCCCAGCTGTAGCGCGTTCGCAGTCCCCGAACCGGTGTGCATAGGATCTCGGGAACGCCGCGACGCGCCTCACCGCCCGGAGGCTGCTGTCGTCAC
>JAICSC010000316.1 GCA_025937085.1 Nocardioides sp. | reverse complement strand
GATGTTCTGGATCTGGCTCGCGCTGGTCGGGTGCGCCGGTGGCGCGGGCACGGACTGATGGCCGTGGTCGGCGATGGCGAGGCCGGGCACGGTCAGTGCCATACCGGCTGCCGCGGACGCGATTGCGACGACAGCGGTTCGCGCCGGCCGCGGATGACGCAAGGAGAGCTTCACAGGTGTCCTCCCACTTTGGGTTTTTGGGTGGGGGTCATCCGAACACGATGGAGGCACTACAGACAAGGGCGCCGACGAGGTCAATGTGGCCGGGTCGATGCGGTCAGTAGAGCGCGTCGACCAACGTCTCCTGGAGCGCGCCGATCCACTCGTAGATGTCGTGCGCCTGGGACCGCGGGTCGTCCTGGGGCAAGGCTCGCCAGAACTCCTCGTCGTCCTGCTCGACCTCCAGCCGGGTCGCCAGCGCCAGCCGAAGGTCGGTGAAGGACTTCAGCCAGACCAGGGCGGCCTCCGCGTCCAGCTCCACGTCGATGACGACCTTCTGGTCACCGAGCTCGCCCGGGAGACCTGCCTCTTCGAGGGTGTCGATGATCGTCGCCGCCCCGGCGGCCTTGCCGTCGCGGAGCGTCCCCTCGGTGAACCTCCGGAACTCCGCAGCGGCCTCCTCGTCGTGGGCGTACGCCGTCGGGAACAGGCGGGCGAGCACCGGGTCGTCGGGCGCACTCGTGGGGCCGTCGAAGCTCAACATCGCCTCGAGCGGGTCGGCGTTCTCGTGGGGGACGGCCGCCTCGTTGCGCAGAAGCTCGACGAGCTGCCCGGCCAGTGAGCGAAGGAGGTCGGCCTCGAATCCGGAGAAGGTCGCGATGACCAGGCCGCTGCGCCGATGTCGGGTGAACCCGCTCATCTACTGCTTCTCCATCGTGGCCCACAGCCCGTACTCGTGCATCGCCTGCACGTCGCGCTCCATCTCCTCGCGCGTGCCGTTGCTCACCGCCGACTTGCCGTCCTGGTGCACCTCGAGCATCAGCTTCTCGGCCTTCTTCTGGTCGTAGCCGAAGTAGGAACGGAAGACGTAGGTCACGTAGCTCATCAGGTTCACCGGGTCGTTCCACACGATCGTGACCCACGGCTTCGCGGTGAGTGTGATCTCGTCCGGCGTGAGGTCCGGCTCGACCTCGACCGGGCTCGTGGTCGCCATTGGCCCATGGTGGCACAGCAGACGCCCCGGCCCCGCCCCCGAGGCGGGCCCGGCGCTGACCCCGCGCCGCTGGCCCTACGCTGGCCCGGTGCGCGCGTCGACCGCCCTGCTCACCGACCACTACGAGCTCACCATGCTCCAGGCCGCGCTGGGCTCGGGGACGGCGCACCGACGCTCAGTCTTCGAGCTCTTCCCGCGCCGCCTCCCCGAAGGCCGCCGGTACGGCGTGGTGGCCGGCGTCGGTCGCGCGCTCGACGCCCTGGAGGACTTCCGGTTCGACGGCGATGTCCTCGCCGCGCTTGACGGGGTCGTCGACGAGCCGACCCGCGCGTGGCTGTCGACGTACCGCTTCTCCGGCGACGTGTGGGGGTACGCCGAGGGCGAGGCGTACTTCCCGTACTCGCCGCTGCTGATCGTCGAGGGCACGTTCGCCGAGGCCGTCGTCCTCGAGACGCTGCTGCTGTCGATCTACAACCACGACTCGGCGATCGCGTCGGCGGCCTCCCGGATGACCCAGGTGGCCGGCGACCGGCCGTGCATCGAGATGGGATCCCGGCGTACACACGAGGAGGCGGCGGTCGCAAGCGCCCGGGCGGCGTACGTCGCGGGGTTCGCCACGACGTCCAACCTCGCCGCCCGTGACCGGTACGGCGTGCCGTCGGCCGGGACGAGCGCGCACAGCTTCACGCTGCTCCACGACACCGAGGCCGAGGCGTTCCAGGCCCAGGTGACCTCGCTCGGGAAGGGCACGACCCTGCTGGTCGACACCTACGACATCCGCGAGGCGGTGGCCATCGGCGTCGAGATCGCCGGGCCGGAGCTCGGCGCCGTACGGATCGACTCCGGGGACCTCGGTGTCCTGGCCGGCGAGGTCCGGTCGCAGCTCGACTCGCTGGGCGCCACCCGGACCAGGATCGTCGTCACCAGCGACCTCGACGAGTTCGCGATCGCCGCGCTCGCCAACGCACCCGTCGACGCCTACGGAGTGGGCACCCAGCTGGTCACCGGCTCCGGACATCCGACTTGCGGCTTCGTCTTCAAGCTGGTCGCGCGTGAGGGCGACGACGGCGACCTGGTCTCGGTCGCGAAGAAGAGCACGGACAAGATCTCGATCGGCGGCCGGAAGTACGCCTTGCGGCGGCGTGCGCCCGACGGTGTCGCCGAGGCCGAGGTGGTCGGTATAGGGGAGCCGCCCGAGAACGACGGCGACGACCGACCGCTCCTCGTACCCCTCGTGCGTGAGGGCGAGATCGTCGGGCGCGAGACCCTCGAGGACGCCCGCGCTCGACACCTCTCCTCACGCGCCGAGCTGCCCCGCGCGGCGCAGCAGATGTCGCGTGGAGAACCGGTGATCCCGACGATCCATCTGTGAGGCGCTGGTGGCGTTCCTGACCTGTGACTTCTTCTCCGACGCCCTCGAGGTCGGTACCTCGATCAGCGTCGTGCTCCCCCAGTCGACGCAAGCCCAGGTCGGGGTCGAGGCCGGCGCGCCCGCCGGGCCTCCCCCGGTCCTCTACCTGCTGCACGGCCTCTCCGACGACCACACCGCCTGGTCGCGCTACACCGCGATCGGGAGGTACGCCGAGGCTGCCGGGCTGGCAGTCGTGATGCCCGCCGTCGGCCGGAGCTTCTACGCCGACGAGGCGCACGGACACGCCTACTGGACCTTCGTCTCCGAGGAGCTGCCCTCGATCGTGCGGTCCTTCTTCCGGGTCTCCGACGAGGCAGCCGACACGTTCGTGGCCGGCCTCTCGATGGGTGGGTACGGCCCGCAGGCCATATAGGCTCGCCGTATGACTCGCGCGTTGATCGTGGTTGACGTGCAGAACGACTTCTGCGAGGGGGGTTCGCTCGGGGTCGAGGGCGGCGCACGAGTGGCCAGCGACGTCGGTGAGCTCCTCCACCACTGGAGTCGCCGCGACGATCAGGCCCCGGCGTACGAGGTCGTGGTGGCGAGCAAGGACCACCATGTCGACCCCGGCTCGCACTGGTCGGCCGATCCCGACTTCGTCGACTCCTGGCCGGTCCACTGCCGGGTCGGGACCGACGGCGAGGCGTTCCACCCGAACCTCGATCCGCAGCCGTTCGACGCGATCTTCCTCAAGGGCGACCACGAGGCGGCGTACTCCGCGTTCGAGGGCCGCACCGTCGACGGTGCCCTCCTCGCGGACTGGCTCCGGTCCCACCAGGTCGACCAGGTCGACGTCTGCGGTATCGCCACCGACTACTGCGTCCGTCACACGGCGCTCGACTCCGCGAAGGAGGGATTCGAGACCCGGGTGATCGAAGCGCTCTGCGCCGGCGTCGCGCCCGACTCCACCGAACGGGCGCTGACCGAGATGAAGGCCGCCGGCGTCACCATCGCCTGACGGTCAGCCCCATTTCTCCGCGAGCGTGCGGATGACGTTGAGGTTGCGGTTGGTGCTGACGCCGAGGTGCTTCTCCACGACCGCGTTGGTCAACGTGGCCGTGTGGTAGGCGTCCCCCAGGATCAGGTGCGCGCCACGACCGCGCACGATCGCCCGCTCCCCCTCCTGGCCCGCGCCGTCGAGCCTCCTCGCCTCGGCCGCACTCGGCGCCGTCTTGAGCAGCGACACGTAGTAGCGCCCGTCGTGCCCCTCCCCCAGCTCCACCGCGTCGGCCGCGATGTCGCGGAGCTCCTTCTGCGTGAGTGCGACCGTCGGCACCTCGAACCCCGCCTCCTCCTCGAACGCCTTCTCCAGCACCGCCTCCACCTTGGCCACGCTGCGCATCGGGGTCGTCACCCGGACGTTGCCGGAGTTGATGTAGGTCTCGACGTCGCTGAAGCCGGCTGCCTCGCACGCCCGCAGGATCGCGGCCTTGGGGAACTTCCGGGTCGCACCGAGGTTGATCGCCCGCAGGAACGCGATGTACGTCGGCATGTGGTCATCCTGCCGTTATCCTGCCCGCGTGCCCAACGACCTCGAGGTGCAGAGCAGCGAGCTCGTCGTACAGGCTGCGCGCCTCGTGCGCGCAATACGCCGACGG
>JAICSC010000259.1 GCA_025937085.1 Nocardioides sp. | reverse complement strand
TGGCCGCACGAGCCCGCGCAGACCGGTGCGCCCCTGGACCTCGTGGACCCCGTCGACGAGGTGCCGGAATCCGAGGTGCCAGTCGCCGAGGTGCCAGTCGAACCTGTGCCTGACGTCGACGTGCCCGCGGACCTGGGCGTCTTGGCACCGCCCGCCGCGGACGAGGTTCTCGAGGACGATCTCGACGAGCAGGTCGTCGTACGCCGGGTCGTGGGGTGGGCCGACTCCGTGGCCGAGGCCGTCGTCGACGCGGTGCTCGACGTCGACGCCAAGCCGGTCGAGGGAGCGCCGGCCCCGGCCATCCGTCAGCTCCAGCTGCGCGAGCCGGTCCGGGCGGACGAGGTGCTGGACATCGTCGCCGAGGTCGACGAGGTCTCGCTGATCGCCATGGTCGTGAAGGCGGTCGCGGTCACCAGCCGGAATGTGGCGCTGCGGCGGGACACCACGACGATCACCGACGTGGCCGTACAGCGCTGGACCCCGGCAGGCACCGTCACGCCCGTGGTGCACGTGGCCAACCTGATGACGGTGAGCTCGGTGGCCGCCACCCTGGCCGACCTCGACACCCGTGCGCACGAGGGCCGTCTCGCCGCCGGCGAGCTGGAGCCGGCGTCGGTGACCGTCGTCGACCTCGGGACGGAGGGCGTGGCCGAGGGGATCATCGACGCGACGACGGTGCACCCGGCCGTACTCACGGTCGGCTCGGTGCGCGTGCAGCCGGTGGTCGAGGGCCGCGCGTTGGTCCCCGGCCGGGTGCTGACCCTCTCGTTGTCGTGCGACGCACATCGCATCGAGGCAGTCGCCGCGGCGCGCTGGCTGGCCCACCTGGCCGCGCTGCTGGAGCAGCCGTTGAAGTTCCTCACGTAGCCGTCGCCAGCCTCCGCTCCAGGGTCATCTAGGGTCGGGTCCATGGCCCAGGCGCTCGTGGTGACCGGTCCGGGCGAGCTCGAGGTGCAGGACGTCACGCTCCGTCCCCTGGGTGAGGATGACGTCCGGGTCGCGATCCGCGGTGTCGGCGTGTGCCACTCCGACCTGTCGATGGTCAACGGGACCCTGCGTCCGGCGTACCCCCAGGTGCTCGGCCACGAGGCCGCCGGGGTCGTCATCGAGGCGGGTTCGGGATCGGCGGTGCCGCTCGGGCAGCACGTCGTCTTGAACTGGGCGGTGCCGTGTGGCACCTGCTGGCACTGCCGGCACGCGGAGCCGTGGCTCTGCTCGACGATCGAGGGGATGACCGGGACGCCCGGCGGCACGTTGGCCGACGGCACCACTTTCGAGGCCTGCCTCGGGCTCGGGGCGATGGCCGAGGAGGTCGTCGTACCGGCGGCCGCGGTGGTGCCCCTGCCCGACGACGTACCGCTCGCCGATTCGGCGCTGCTCGGCTGCGCGATCCTGACCGGCGTCGGAGCGGCTCGGAACGCCGCACGCGTGCGTCCTGGTGACTCGGTGCTCGTGCTCGGCCTCGGGGGCGTGGGCCTCTCCGCCGTGACAGGGGCGCGGCTGGCCGGTGCGGAGCGGATCATCGCGGTGGACGTCTCCGAGGCGAAGGAGGCGCTCGCACGGACGGCCGGCGCGACCGACTTCCTGGTCGGGTCGCCCGGTCTCGCCAAGCAGGTTCGGGCCCTGACCGACGGGCGCGGTGTGGACCAGGCGCTGGAGTGCGTCGGCTCCGCGGCCACGATCCGTCAGGCGTGGACAGCCTGCCGGCGCGGCGGCACGTGTGTGGTGGTCGGCCTCGGCCCGAAGGACCAGCAGGTCACCTTCAACCCGCTCGAGCTGTTCCACTTCTCGCGCACCTTGGTCAGCAGTGTCTACGGCAACAGCGACGCCCGGCGGGACATCGCGGGACTGCTCGAGTACGTCGCCGACGGCCGCCTCGACCTCGCCGCCATGATCACCGACCGGATCTCGCTCGCGGAGGTCCCCGCCGCCTTCGAGCGGATGCAGCGGGGTGAGGGCGGCCGCGCACTCGTGTGCTTCCCCGACGACCAGCAGGAGGAACGATGACCGACCCGACCCGGGTCGCGGTGTTGATCGACTGCGACAACATCAGCCACCAGTGGGCACGCCCGATCCTGGGCGAGGTGGCCAAGCACGGCACGCTCGGGATCAAGCGGGGCTACGGCGACTGGACCAGGGACCACCTGAAGAACTGGCGGCCCGAGCTCGCGACGTACGCGATCCAGCCGGTGCAGCAGTTCGCGTACACCACGGGCAAGAACTCCACGGACTTCGCGCTCGTGATCGACGCGATGGACCTGCTCTACTCGGGCAGCGTCGACGCCTTCTGCATCGTCTCCAGTGACAGTGACTTCACGCGCCTGGCGATGCGGCTGCGGGAGTCCGGCCGACGGGTGTACGGGATCGGTGCCCGGAAGACGCCCGAAGCGTTCCAGAACGCCTGCGACCAGTTCACCTACGTCGAGGTCCTGGTGGGCGAGGAGGCAGCTCCCGAGCGGAGTAGAGCCACGTCGAAGGTCGCGGCAGCCGAGTCGACCGCCAAGAAGGCGGCGAAGAAGGCGGCGCCCCCGGCGAAGGCGGTGACCGCGACCAAGCGGTCCCAGGCCCAGCGACTCACCGACCTGCTGCTGCCGGCGGTCGAGGCGAACGCCAAGGACGACGGCTGGGCGGCACTCTCGGCCGTCGGGTCGTACGTCGTGAACACCAACCCGACGTTCGACTCGCGCAACTACGGCTACTCCAAGCTGAGCACCCTCGTCGCCGACCTGCCGCGGCTCGAGGTCAAGGAGATGCCGTCCGGCAGCGACGGCCTGGCCGTGCTCTACGTCAGGGAGGCGGCGAAGCCACGCCGACGCTCACCTGGCGCGCACGCGAGCACCGCTGGATGATGGAGCGACCAGCGAGGGGAGCCACGAGATGACGATCGACCTGGAGGCCATCAACGCCGAACGGGAACGGATCCGGGGTGACTACCTGCAGGACCTCGGCTCCCGGCCGGCCAGCAGTGCCCAGGGGCTGCACCACTTCGCCCTGATCTGCTCGGACGTCCGGGCGACGATCGAGTTCTACCAGGGCGTGCTGGAGTTCCCGCTCACCGAGATCTTCGAGAACCGCGACTACGCCGGCTCCAACCACTTCTTCTTCGACATCGGGCACGGCAACCTCCTGGCGTTCTTCGACCTGCCCGGACTCGAGCTCGGCCCGTACGCCGAGGTGCTTGGCGGGCTGCACCACCTCGCGATCTCGGTCACCCAGGAGAGGTGGGACCACCTGCGCGGCAAGCTCGACGCCGCCGGGGTCGACTACGTGGTGGAGAGCGAGAAGTCGATCTACTTCCGCGACCCCGACGGAGCCCGGCTCGAGCTCCTCGCCGACCCGTTGGGGGAGATGTACGGCACGAAGGTGCTCTGAGGGACTCCGTGAACTCCCCGCTCAGGCGGGGAGTTCTGGGCCCCCCGCGTCCGCGCTCCGGCGGCCGATGTGCCACAGCCACCAGAGCCCGATGAACGGCAGCACCAGCGGGACGAAGCCGTACCCGTTGCCGTAGTCGGACCACACGCTCGCCTTCTCGATGTCCGACGGGTGGCTGAGCGTGCCGACGACCAGTACCCCCGTCAGCTCGACGCAGATCGTCACCAGTGCCAGGCGTCGACGGTCCGTGGCCAGGGCCCAGGTGGCGACGATGTACACGATCCCCGAGAACAGCGAGAGCGAGTACGCGATCGGGGCCTTAGACGCCTCGGTGCCCAGCTGCACCAACGCCCGGGCCGTGGCCGCGAGGGCGAAGATGCCGTACACGAAGACCAGGATCCGGCCGAGGCCGGTCCGCGTGGACGTGCTCATCGGGCTCCCCAGAGCTGGTGCAGGCGCAGGAACAGCACCGGTACGACGACGACCGCGACCAGCAGCACGCCGGTACCGGCGCGGGTGCGCTCACCTACCGACCACAAGAAGGCCGCCGGCAGTACCACCAGCGATCCGACCAGGTAGCCGACGTACGCCGCGACGTTCACTCCCCCGTGGTCGCCGGTCACCATCACCAGCCCGACCACCAGCTGCATGAGGAGCCCGAACTCGAGGACGCCGAGCGCGGCGTACAGATAGTCGTCCGGCTGCCGGTCGAGCACGATCAGCACGACCAGCCACAGTGCGACGACGAGCGCGAACAGGCCCAGCACGAACTGCAACGCCGTCACGCAGGCGAGCGTAGACGGCGCCTCCGACGCGTCTCAGGGCAGGATCCGAGGCAGCCCGAAGCTCGGCATCACCCCCGGCTCGAACCGCGTGAGCTCGGTGATGCGGTCGCCCGAGATGACCACCACCACCAGGCCGGTCGCCCGCCAGGTGTCGGTCGCGGGGTCGTGGGAGTAGATGCCGCTGGCCGGGCAGCCGTTCGCCCGGGTGTGGACCAGCCGCAGCCGGCGATGGTTCGGGTGCACCACGGCGGTGAAGAAGCCGATCGCGGCGTCGCGGCCGTGGTACTCGAACGGCAGCGGCGGCATCTTCAGCCAGACGTCCTCGCTCAGGATCGCGACCAGCTTGTCGACGTCGTGGGTGGTGAACGCGTCGACGTACGCCTCGATCAGCCGGCGCTCCTCCGGCGAGTCATGGGCGGGCGCGGGTGGTTGCGCCCGCCGCTCGGCGAGGGTCTCGTCCGCCTCGAGGGTGGCGCGGGCGCGCTTGAGGGCGCTGGTCACCGACTCCACCGTGGCGTCCAGGATCTCGGCGACCTCGGCGGCCCGGTAGCCGAGCACGTCACGCAGGATCAGGACGGCTCGTTGCTTCGGCGGGAGCAACTGCAGCGCGGTCACGAACGCCAGGGACGTCGCCTCATGGGACTCCACCAGCGCCTCGGGACCCGGCTTCGGGTCGGGCAGGTCGAGCAGCTCGTCGGGGTACGGCGTGAGCCACGGGACCTCGCCGTAGTGGGTCGGCGGCGGCGGCTCGAGCCCGTTGAAGCCGGTGTTCACCTCGGGTCCTCTGCGGGCACCCGCACGGACCGCGTCGAGGCTGCGGTTGGTCGCGATGCGGTACAGCCAGGTGCGCACCGACGCCCGCTCCTCGAAACCGCCCAACCCGCGCCAGGCCGACAGCAGGGTCTCCTGCAGCACGTCCTCGGCGTCCTGGAGCGACCCCAGGATGCGGTAGCAGTGCACCTGCAGCTCGTGGCGGTACGGCGCGACCAGCTCGCCGAACGCGTCCTGGTCGCCCGCCCGCGCGAGCCCCAGCAGATCGGCCGGCAGCTCTGTGTCCATGTCCTCACCTTCGCAACTCCAAAGACCCTCTCGCACCCCACCGACGTGCCGAACAGACCAGGCCGAACAGACCAGGCCGAACAGACCGGGCCGAACAGACCAGGCCGAACAGATAAGGGGGTGCTGAGGAGGTAGACGCCCAGGACGCCCGGAACTGGGCGGTCCGGCGACGCCCAGTTCTCGACCGACCTCCCGTCTGCCTGTGTGTACGC
>JAICSC010000393.1 GCA_025937085.1 Nocardioides sp. | reverse complement strand
GTCGGCTCGGTCGACCCCGGCCTCCTGCTGTGGCTGCTGCAACAGGGGCACGTCGATCCGGCGACGTTGAGCCAGATCCTGGAGCACCAGTCCGGGCTCAAGGGACTCTCGGGCACCTCCGGAGACCTCCGCGACGTGCTGGCCGCGCGGGACGCCGGAGACGCCGACGCGACGCTCGCGCTCGACGTCTTCGTCCATCGCCTGGTCCGCGAGACCGGTGCCATGGCGGCCAGTGCGGGAGGGCTCGACGTGCTCGTGTTCACCGGAGGAATGGGCGAGCACGCCCCCGAGCTCCGAGCCGCGGCCGCCCGGGGGCTGTTCCATCTCGGCGTCGAGCTCGACGCGGTCGCCAACCTCGCCACGGCCGATGCGGACATCTCGGCCGACGGGGCCCGCGTCCGCACCGTGGTGGTCACCGCGCGGGAGGACGTCGAGGTGGCGCGTGAGGTACGCCGCGCGCTCGACGGAGCGCGCGGCTAACGTCGGCCCCATGGCCTGGCTCACCGAACTCGGCGTCACCAGTCCCGTGGTGGCCGCCCCCATGGCCGGCGGCCCGACCACGCCGGACCTGGTGCTCGCTGCCGCCGGAGCGGGCTCGCTCGCCTTCGTCGCCGGTGGCTACCTCACCGCCGAGGCTCTCGCTGACCAGCTCGCACACGTGCGCGCCGAGGAGGAGGTGTACGGCGTGAACCTGTTCGCCCCCAACCGGGTCCCGGTCGACCCGGCCGCGTACGCGGCGTACCGCGAGCTGATCGCTCCCGAGGCGCAGCGGTACGGCGTCGAGCTGCCGGCCCACCCGATCGAGGACGACGACGCCTGGCGGGACAAGGTCGATCTCCTCGTCGATCACCCCGCTCCTGTCGTGTCGTTCACCTTCGGGATTCCGGAGGCCGCAGTACTGACGGCGCTCCGGGGCGCCGGGAGCCGGCTCGTGCAGACCGTGACCTCGGCCGACGAGGCGCGACGCGCGTCGGAGGCCGGCGTCGACGCCCTCGCCGTCCAGGCGAGCACGGCGGGTGGTCACTCCGGGACGCTGACTCCCGAACGCATCCCGCCCGAACGAGCCCTGACCGACCTCATCCGCGAGATCAAGGCCGCGGTCGGACTTCCCCTGCTGGGTGCCGGCGGCATCGCCTCCCGCGACCACGTGGCCGCGGTCCTGGCGGCGGGCGCGGAGGCGGCCGTGGTCGGTACCGCGCTCCTGCTCGCCGACGAGAGCGGCGCCTCGGCTGCTCACCGGGCCGGGCTCACCGACCACTCGCGGGAGACCGCGGTGATGCGGGCCTGGACCGGCCGCCCGGCCCGAGGCCTACGCAACTCCTTCTCCGACGCGTACGACGACTCCGCGCCGCCGGGCTATCCGGCTCTGCACCACCTGACGCGCCCGCTGCGCCGCGCCGCAGCGGCCGCGACCGACCCCGAGCGGGTCAACCTCTGGGCCGGCACGGGCTTCCGTTCGGCCCGCGCGGCGCCCACCGCCGAGATCCTGGCCGGGCTCGCCTGATCCGGGCTGAGCCCGATGAGCCGCTCGTGGCTGGTGTGCCTCTCAGCATCTTCACGGTCTGCACCCGTACCCTATGGGCCGTGCCGCTTCTCGAAGCCGTCAAGGGAGCTGTCCGTCGCCGCCTCGTGGCGCGGGCCGGCGGCATCGACCTGACCCAGGTGCACCGGGTTCCCGACCGCCTGACCTGGCCGCTCGACCGGCAGCTGACCGCCCCCCATCCGCGCGTCGGCGAGCTGCGGGCGAAGGACCCGGTCTCGAAGCTGGTCACCTTCCTCGGCATGGACGTCTGGCTGGTCACCGGCGACGCGGAGGCGCGCGAGGTACTCGGCGACCGCACGTCGTACTCCACGGATGTGCGTCCCTACTACGGCAAGTCCGGTGGCGCGAACGGCGACATCGGCGGCCTCGGGTTCACCGACCCGCCCGAGCACACCCGGCTGCGCAAGCTGCTGACGCCGGAGTTCACGATGCGCCGGCTGGCCAGGCTCAAGCCTGCCATCGACCGGATCATCGAGCAGCAGCTCGACGAGACCGAGCGTGTCGCTGCCGACAACGACGGGGTGGTCGACCTCGTGAAGACCTTCGCGTTCCCGATCCCGTTCCTGGTGATCTGCGAGCTGCTCGGCCTTCGGGACGAGGATCGCGAGACCTTCCGCAAGCTCGGCTCCGCCCGCTTCGATGTCAGCATCGGCGGCGGCGCGATCATGGGCGCCGTCGGTGCTTCGCGGGAGTTCCTGTTCGCCGAGTGCGGTCGCCAACGGACCGAGCCGGGACCAGGGCTGATCGGCCAGATCATCCGCGAGCACGGCGACGAGATCAACGACTTCGACCTCGGTGGCCTCGCGGACGGCGCCTTCACGGGCGGGCTCGAGACCTCGGCGTCGATGCTCGCGCTCGGCACCGTCGTCCTACTCGGCCATCCCGAGCTGTACGCCCGGATGGCCAGCGACGCCGCATCCGCCGCACCCACCGTC
>JAICSC010000268.1 GCA_025937085.1 Nocardioides sp. | reverse complement strand
AGATCCGCGCCTACCACCTCGGTGAGCCGGGCCGGAAGAAGGTCGTGCTGATCTCCTTGATGCACGGCAACGAGCCGGCGCCGCGCCGGATCCTGATGAACCTGGTCGACGGCGCACCCGTGCACGGCATCAACCTGTGGGTGGTGCCGGTCTACAACCCCGACGGCCTGGCGCGGCACACGCGCAAGAACGCCCACGGCGTCGACCTCAACCGGAACTACCCCTACCGGTGGATCCGCCAGGGCGGGAACTACGACTCCGGTCCGCGACCGCGTTCGGAGCCGGAGACGCGCGCCATGATGCGGTTCCTGTCGAAGGTGCGGCCGGCGTACGTGCTCTCCTTCCACCAGCCGCTGCACGCCGTGGACGTCACCGAGCGCCCGAGGTTCTCCAAGCGGGTCGCGCGTGCGCTCGGCCTGCCGATGTCGCGACTGCGGTGCGGGGGCAGGTGCCACGGGACGATGACGATGTGGTTCAACCACCGGTTCCGGGGCTTCGCGCTCACCGTGGAGTACGGCGCCTCCCCGTCTCGCGCGAGACTCCGCGCCGCTCCGCGCAAGATCCTGGGGCTCTTCGGCGCCTGGCGCGGCGGCGTTCACGGCGTGTCTCGTGCCTGACTCCGCCCGTCGTCGGATCCAGGCCTAACGTCCCTCGAAGGTCGGCTTCTCCTTGGCCAGGAACGCCTCGACGGCGGCGGCATGGTCGGCGGTCTGGCCGGTCATCGTCATCTGCGCCGACTCGAACTCGACGGCCTCGACGAACGTGTGGTCCGCCGCGAACGCCAGCGACCGCCGCAGGGCACCCAGCGCGACCGTGGGCCCCGCCGCGAGCCGGGTCGCGAGGCCGGTGACCACCTCGGTCAGCTCTCCGGCCGGGACGACCTGGGTGGCGAGCCCGAGCTTGAGCGCCTCGTCGGCCTTCACGGTCCGGGGGAAGTAGAGCAGCTCGATCGCCTTGGCCCTCCCGACCAGCCGCTGGAGCGTGAAGCTGGAACCGGTGTCGCACGAGAGCGCGATGTTGGCGAAGGCCAGGTTGAAGCCGGCGGTGTCGGCCACGATCCGCAGGTCGCAGGCGAAGGCGAGGCTCGCACCGGCACCGGCGGCCACGCCGTTCACGGCCGCGACGACCGGCTTCTGCATGCCGACGATCGTGGTGACGATCGGGTTGTAGTGGTCGTCGACGGTGCGGAAGAGCGCGTCCGTGGCCCCGCTCTGGAGAAGCTGCACATGCTCCTTGAGGTCCTGCCCGACGCAGAACGCTCGCCCGGTCCCGGTCAGCACGACGCAGCGGACCGCCGGGTCGTCGGCGACCTCGCGCACCGCGGCGAGCAGCGCCTCCTTGGTGGCGACGTCGAGGCTGTTCATCGCGTCGGGGCGGTTGAAGGTCACGGTCGCGACGCCCTCGGCGACCTCCAGCAGGACCGGAGCGGGCTGACGAGGCTGGGCGGCGGGATCGGGCATGGACAGCAGAATTCCACACGCTCGACACAGTCCCCTCAGGCGCCGTCCAGGCATCGCCCGACGAACCGGTCGGCGGCCGGCTTCAACCGGGCGGCCTCGCTGGTGAACCGCTCGGCAGCCGGTACGCCGGGCCAGTCGGCCGGCAGCAGCTGAGCGGGCAGCCCGGGGTCGTCGAAGAGGAACTTGCGCCACTCGTGAACCAGCCGGAACCGCGCGGCGAACGCCGACTCGTCGTCTGCCCAGCCGTCTGCCTCGTCGACGTGCGTCGTCGACTCGTGCACGAGGCGGTCGGCGACCTCGGGCCACGCCGCGTAAGCGGAAGCCAGGCCGGACAGGTCCCAGGCGCCGACCGGGTCGGGGTCGAGCTCGACGGCGAGGCCGTGCCGCGCCGAGCCGCCCGCGCGGGCGACGACCTCGTCCACCGCGGGACGGTCGAAGGGGCACAGCCAGACGCCCGGCGCGTGCTCGGCGTACCCGAGGTAGGTCAGCTCCCGGCGCAGCCGGTCGCGCTCTCCGCGGTGCCGGGGGGCGTCGAGGAACACGAGCCGCCAGCGACCGTCCCAGGGCTCCGGACCGCGGCGGTAGATCCGGGTGGCCGCCTCCGAGAGGCGCTCGATCGCTCGTGGCGACGCCCGGTAGCCCGGGGCGTCGGCCACGCGGGTGGGTTCGAGCCAGCCCTGCGCGGCCATCCGTGAGATCGCGGTGCGTACGGCGGGCTCGGCGATCCCGACCGGCTCGAGCAGCCGGATCAACGCCGACACGGGTGCCTGGTCGCCGCGCGAGCGCAGGTGGTCGCCGTACAGGTCGAACAGGGCGGAGCGCGCGCGCATGTCAGCACTGTGCCAGCACTGGTCGGCCCAGGGGCCGGGGTTCGCAGGCGACGCTCGTCGCGATAGGGGATAATGGACCCGCACATCAGGCGCGCAAGGGTTCCCTTGTCCCGTGCGCCTCGAGTCCGAACGAGAAGAAGAGGTGCGCGGATGGCGGCAATGAAGCCGCGGACAGGTGACGGTCCGCTCGAGGTCACCAAGGAAGGCCGCGGCATCGTGATGCG
Source organism: Nocardioides sp. (assembly GCA_025937085.1). Classification (GTDB taxonomy): domain Bacteria; phylum Actinomycetota; class Actinomycetes; order Propionibacteriales; family Nocardioidaceae; genus Nocardioides. Next base: position 2,647 of record JAICSC010000268.1, on the reverse strand, counting down.
TGTGCCGCTCGAGGGCGGTGGCCGTCTCGTCGTCGAGCTGAACGCCGAAGAGGCCGGCGCACTGGGCGATGCGCTCAAGGAGGTCGTGGGCTGACGTGCCCGCGCGCGCTGCCGTCCTTCCTGCCCAGGTCTCTCCGCCCGCCTTCGCTCTCAGCGGGTTGGCGTCCCATGAGCTCGCCGGGGTGGAGGCCCTCGCGCTCCCGTTCACCGTCGTCGACGGTCGGCCGGTGCTCGGCACCGGCGCGGCGGAGACCGGTGACTCTCTCGGTCTCGACCTCGTCGGCCTGCTGGCGTCCCGTCGGGCGAAGGGCACCGGCGGCGAGGTGGTCGCCGTCCCGGTCGCCGCGCAGGATGCAGGGCCGCGTTCGGTGCTCCTGGTCGGGCTGGGCGCGAGCACGTCCAACGACTATCGCCGAGCCGGTGCCGCTGTGGCGCGGGCGGTGTTCGACCACGAGTCCGTGGCGACGACGGTTCCGGCCGGGGGCGACGCCGACGCGCTGACGGCGTACGTCGTGGGCTCGATGCTGGGTTCCTTCGTCTTCCACTGGCGCTCCGGGGGGCCCGAGCACACGCCGGTACGCCGCATGGTGCTGGCCGGGCTGTCCGGCCCCGACCACGCCGCCGCCCTCGAGCGGGGACTTGCCCTGGGTGGCGCGGGCTGGCGGTCCCGGATGCTGGCCACCGTGCCCTCCAACCTGAAGTCCCCCGAGTGGCTGGCCGAGCAGGCGGCGGAGCTGGCCGACGAGTGCGACCTCGGCTACGAGGTCTGGGACGAGGCGAAGCTCGCCAAGCAGGGCTTCGGTGGCATCCTCGGGGTCGGCCAGGGCTCGGCCACACCACCCCGACTGATCCGGCTCGACTACACGCCCTCCCGGGGGCGGCGTACCCCGCGGGTGGTGCTGGTCGGCAAGGGCATCACGTTCGACACGGGCGGCCTGTCGATCAAGCCCGCCGAGGGCATGACGACGATGAAGCGCGACATGACCGGCGGCGCTGTCGTGATCGCCGTGATGGGCGCCCTCGGCGCGCTCGGCTGCCCGCTGCGGGTCACCGGTCTGGTACCCACCGCCGAGAACGCCGTCGGCGGCTCCTCGCTGCGGCCCGGCGACGTCATCACCCACTACGGCGGGCGGACCAGCGAGGTGCTCAACACCGACGCCGAGGGGCGTCTCGTCCTGGCCGATGCGATGGCCTACGCCCTCGACAAGCTCGACCCGGCGGTGCTCGTCGACGTCGCCACCCTCACCGGCATGATCAAGGTGGCGCTGGGGCAGTGGACCGGCGGCTTCTTCGCCAACCGCGACCCGCTGGCCGAGGCCCTGGCCCGGGCCGGGGCCGCCGCGGGCGAGCCGCTGTGGCGGATGCCGCTGGAGCCCGACTACGAGGACACCCTGACCTCGCAGGTCGCGGACGCGAACAACGCGCCCGGCGGACCCGGAGCGATCACGGCGGCGCTGTTCCTCCAGCACTTTGCCGGTGACGTGCCGTGGGCCCACCTCGACATCGCCTCGACCGGAGACGCGCCCACCGACTCGTTCGAGTGGACCAAGGGCCCCTCGGGGTTCGGGGCCCGTGCGCTGCTCACCTGGCTGACCGGGCCCGACCCGCTGGCCGGGATCGCCTGATCACGCCTCGGGCGCCCATTCCTTCTTCGCCACCAACAGCCCGTCGCCCACCGGGAGCAGCACCGGGACCAGCGTGTCGTTCCCGGCGATCTCCTTGCCGAGGTCGCGGATGACCGTGGTCTCCTCGTCGCGCTGCGACGGATCGGCGACCCGGTCGTGCCACAGCGCGTTGTCGAAGGCCACGACGCCGCCCGGTCGCAGCAGCCGGAGTGCCTCCTTCAGGTACGCGGCGTACTCGGCCTTGTCCCCGTCGCAGAACACCAGGTCGTAGTGGCCGTCGGTCAGCCGCGGTAGTACGTCGAGCGCCGCCCCGGCGATCGTGCGTGCACGCTGAGGGGGGATCCCGGCGTCGTTGTAGGACTCGCGGGCCAGCCGCTGGTGCTCCGCCTCGATGTCGATGGTGGTCAGGACACCGTCGGAGCGCATGCCGCGGAGCAGCCAGAGCCCGGACACCCCGGCTCCGGTGCCGATCTCGACCACCGCCCGCGCCTCGATCACCGACGCCAGGAACCGCAGCGCCGCTCCGCCCCCGGAGCCGATCGCGACCGCCCCGACCTCCTCGGCCCGGGCCCGGGCCGCGGCCAGGATCTCGTCCTCCTCCACGAACCCCTCGGCATAGGACCAGGTGGCGGGCTTGGGCGGAGTGACGGTCATCGCGCGGCCTTCCGGTCGAGGTGCGGCGGGTCACGGCGACCCTACCGCGACGATCGGACCGGGATCCGGGAACACGGGGCACCCCGCCGTTCGTTGGGCAGACGAGCTTTCACACGGTGTGAGGTGCCCTTCTCACAGGTTCCTCTCAGCCGTGGCGACCAGAGTGACGAGGACGGAGGAGCGGCGCTGTTCAGGCCATCGAAACTCGGGCCATCGAACCAGACGCACAGACGTCGGCAGGAGGAGCACGTGGACGCGGAGCAGTCGTACGGCGGACCCGCGGACACGGGTTCGAACGCCGCCGCCCTCGTGCCGACCTGGGAGGAGATCGTCGACCGGCACTCCGACCGCGTGTACCGGCTCGCGTT
>JAICSC010000002.1 GCA_025937085.1 Nocardioides sp. | reverse complement strand
GTCGCGAAGAGCCGCGAACAGCCACCAGGAGCAGAGTCGAGGGGGAGGCCTCAGGTCGTCAGGGTTTCGACGTACTCGTCCGCCGACGGCGGCGCGCGAGACCGCGGACCAGGCCATCCCAGAAGCCATACCCCCACCCGATGTGCATGGCGGTGAACGCACCCGGCAGGTGCACCCAGTCGGCGTCCTGGTCCAGCGCACGGCGGGTCGTCCGGGTCGCGACGGCGACGCCCGCGACATACGGCGCGATCATCAGCCCGGCCTGAGCCGGATGTCGGGGAGCACGTAGGACCGCGAGGGCCAGCCAGCCGACGAGTGCCGGCGCGACGACGTGCCGGGCCGAGAGGGACGTCGGGTGCAGCAGCGCCACGTCGGCCTTTCCCCTCCCGTAGCGGACGTACTGCCGGTACAGCTCCGGGACCGACTGGCGGCATTGCCAGGCGATGACGACTCGAGGGTCCAGCAGCAGCCGTCCGCCGCGATCGCGGATCCGGTAGTCGAGCTCGTAGTCCTCGTTGGCGACCAGGTTCTCATCCCAGCCACCCATCTCACGCAGCAGGTCGACGGGGTAGGCCCCGAACGGCAGGTGGTCCACCTCGAGCTCGGTGGTGGCGTAGTGGTACTTGCTGTTCCCCACCCCGAAGCGGCTGCTCATCGCCGCCGCGATCGCGCGGCCGGCCGGCGTGACGCCCACCCCCGGCTTGATCCCGCCCACCCCGACCCAGGTGCCCTCCTGCAGGCGCGCGACCAGGTCGGCGACGTACGTCGACGGCACCGTGCTGTGGGCGTCCACCCGGACCAGCCATCGGCCACGAGCAGCGGCCAGCCCCAGGTTCAGCGAGACCGGGATGCTCGGCGCCGGATTGGTGAGGATCTCGACCCGCGGGTCCAGCTTCTGACGCTCCTCGATGATCGCGCGGGTGCGGTCCGTGGAGCCGCCGTCGATCACCACGAACTGCAGGTGACCGTAGGTCTGATCGAGCACCGAGTCGAGGGCGGCGCCGATGGCCCGCTCCTCGTTCCGGGCGGGCATGATCACCGTGACCAGCTCTTGCGTCTGCTTCGTCTGCTTCGTCCGCGTCTGGGCCGGCCGCGTTCCCCGAGTCGCCTTCTTCCCCGATGTCCCGCGTGCCCCCGGTGCCCCGGATGCCCCCCGCGTCCCCCGTGTCTCCGTCACACGGGCACGGTAGCGCCAGGGAGACGCGGTCATACCCCTTCTTGGTGGTCTTCACCGTTCCCGGAGTGCGGGCCGGGTCCCGGCCGGTACGGTGACGCCCGTGCCCGTCGGCCAGGACCTGTTGAGGCTCCGCCTTCACGTGCGGCGCCCGGTGTCACGGCTGCCCTACGCATGGGACGCGACGATGTACGCCCGTGCCGGCAAGCGATCGACGCTGGCCGGCCCCGCCACGGCACTCGTGATCGAGGGGTTCCCGCGCTCCGGCAACACCTTCAGCGTCGCCGCCTTCCGGATCGCGAACGGCCGGCAGCCACATCTCGGCCGTCATCTGCACGGGGCGCCGCACCTGCTGCGCGCGAAGCGGCTCGGGATCCCGGCGATCGCGCTCGTGCGGGCTCCCGAGGACGCGGTGCCGTCGTACCTCATCCGGCGGGAGGGCCTGCACGCAGAGGACGCCCTGGTGGAGTACCTCGACTTCTACCGGACGGCCTGGCCGGCCCGGGATGCCTTCGTGGTCGGGCTCTTCGACGACGTCACCCGTGACTTCGGGGCCGTCCTCGACCGCGTGAACGAGCGCTTCGGGACGTCGTTCGCGCGCTACGAGGCGAGCCCGGAGAACGAGGCCGCGGCGTTCACGTTGGTCGAGGAGATGAACCGGCTCGAGTGCCGCGGCGAGGTGGTCGAGACCCAGGTCGGCCGGCCCTCGGCCGAGCGGGACGCCCGGAAGGCGGAGATCGCGGCGTCGCTACAGCGCCCGCGGGCCGCCCGGCTGCTCGGTCAGGCTCAGGACCTCTACCGCCGGTACGTCGTGCTGGGCACGGGGAACCGCTGATGAGCAAGGTGCTGCTCGTCGGCAAGGGCTACCCCGACCGGGGCGGGATCCCGACGTTCCTCCACACGCTCCAGGAGGGTGAGCTCGGCGACCTCCACGAGATCACGTTCCTCAACGTGGCTCACTTCGGCACCCCCGAGGGCGGCGAGGTGACCGCCGGGAACATCGGTCGCACGCTGCGCGACGCGCGCAACGTGTTCCGGATGGCCAAGGGCCAGGACATCGTGCACATCCACTCGGCGCTCGCCCCGGCCGTCACCGTCGGCCGGGCCGGGCTGCTGGCGCTGGCGGGGCGGCTCCGCGGCGCCAAGGTCGTCATGCATGCCCACGGCGGCAACATCGAGACCTGGTTGACCACCCGGCGGACGAAGCTGCTGATGCGGCTGGCCATGCTGCCAGCCAGTCACGTCGTCGCGGTCTGGTCCGCGGGGGAGCGCACGCTCCGCGGCGCGCTCGGCCGCGGCCGGGTGAGCCTGATCGACAACGGCGTGGACACCGCGAGGTTCGCCCCCGCCGACACCGACGACGAGGCGTCACGGCTGCCGCGGATCCTGTACGTCGGTCTTCTCACGCCGCGCAAGGGCGTGCTGGACCTGATCGAGGCTTCCCGCCTGCTGCGGGCCGACGGGGTCGAGCACGAGCTCATGCTGCTCGGCGGCGTACCCGACGAAGGTCCCGAGGCCGCCGAGCCGGTGCTGGCGGCCGCGGAGGGGGTCGCCCGGCTGCTCGGCACGCGGCCTCCCGAGGACATGCCCGCGGCGTACGCCGACGCCGACGTGTTCTGCCTGCCGTCGTGGTGGGAGGCGATGCCGCTGTCGGTCCTCGAGGCGATGTCGGCGGGCCTGCCGGTCGTCGCCAGCGACGTGGGGGACGTGTCACGGTTGGTCACCCCCGAGTGCGGGACCGTCGTGCCGACCAAGGACCCACACCGGCTGGCGGATGCTCTGCGGGGTCCGCTGGTCGATCCCGAGCTCCGTCGGCAGCAGGGGAAGGAGAGCCGCGCTCGGGCCGTCGACGCCTTCTCGAGCACCGCGACGGCCCGCGCGATCGACCGGGTCTTCCACGATGTGAGACACGGAGATCACGCCTGAGGGTGACGCGCAAGCACTTTGCGAACTTGCAATCAACCCGTGACCTTTGACTTACTGCTGGGCGAGGATGCCCCCACACCCGAAGGTCCCGTGCCCCATGTCATTTTCTCTCGGGCGCCTGCGCCCGATGCTGCTTTTCGTCGCTTCAACCGCTCTCGTCGCCGGGGCCGCCACGGTCCCCCAAGCCGTCGCTGACTCCCAGCCGCAAGCCCGTTCCGCGGGCGCGAGCAAGAGCGTCACCGGCCCGCGACCCTTCAAGTCCACCAGCTACTGGAACACCCCCCTCGGCCATGCCCCCCGCGACCCCCACAGTGGGACGTGGATCCACGACGCCCAGGCCCACAGCGGCCCTGGGCTGAACCTCGTCCTGGGTGACTGGGGCATGCCCGTGTATCGCGCGAGGGCCTCGGATCCCCTGGTCCGGATCTCGTCGGGCGGCCACACGGTCCGTGTCCACATCCCACGTCGGGCCCGGGCCATGAACGGCAGCGACGCGGCGCTGACGGTCATCGACAAGTCCACGAACCAGGTCGTCGGGCTCTTCGGCGCCCACGGCTCGGGGACCAACTGGAGCGTCTCCGGGCTCTCGCGCTACGGCTACCAGACCAACGGCATCGCCGGCGGGCTTCCCGGCGGCGCCAAGTCCAACTTCGGGCACCGCGGCATCCCGGCCTCCGTGCCGGCCGTGACCAAGGCCGAGATCCGGAGAGGGAAGATCCGGCACCGTCTCGAGATCTACTGGCACGAGACGGCCTCCCGGACTCCCGAGGGCAGGAGCGCCTACTTCCCGATGACCGGCTCCGAGTCCGGCAAGAGCGGAGTCGTCCCCGAGGGCGCCGTGATCCGCATCAAGCGAAGCGTGGATCTGAAGTCGCTCCACCTCTCCCGCGCGGCGTACGTCGTCGCCCGCGCCCTGCAGAAGTTCGGCGCCGTGGTCGGCGACAACTCCGGCCAGGGCAACAGCATGAAGCTCCAGGGCAACACCAACTGGTCGGGAGTCCTGAACAAGAACTCCCTGCGCAGGATCCCGTGGCGTGACTACGTGTTCGTCAAGGGCGGTTACCGACCCTGACGACCCAGAACCCCCCAAGGGGCCTCCGCCGGCAGCCATAATGGCGCGCATGGCGGAGGCCCCGATCTTCATCGTCGGCTCGATGCGTTCGGGCTCGACCATGCTGCGACTCATCCTGGACAGCCACCCCCGGATCGCGATCGGTGGCGAGACCGGGTTCATGGGGGGCCTGCTCGCTGCACGGCGCATCCCCGGCTGGAAGCACGGAGCCGAGTGGTTCGGCCGGATCGGCTGGACCGAGCAGGAGCTCGACGTCCGCCTCCGCGAGTTCTACTCCGGGATGTTCGAGCGCTACGCACGGTCACAGGGGAAGTCCCGCTGGGGTGACAAGACGCCGTTCCACACCTCGCACATGGCCGAGATGGGCCGGGTGTTCCCCGATGCGGTCTTCGTCGGCATCGCCCGGCATCCCGGGGCGGTCGCCGCATCGCTGCACCGGAGCTTCCACTACGCCTTCGACGAGGCGGTCGGCTACTGGTGCGACATCAACCGGCAGATGCTCGCTGCCGCAGACGAGCTCGGTGACCGGTTCACGATCTGCCGTTACGAGGACCTGGTCGCCGACAGCGAGGCAGTGCTGCGTGAGCTGATGCCCGCGATCGGTGAGGAGTTCGACCCCGCACTGCTGCGCCACCACGAGGTGCAGCGGGCCCAGGGCGCCCCCAAGCTCACCGACGGCAGCACCAGCTCGCGCGACCCGATCGACGCCCGCCGCGCCGAGCGCTGGGCCGACGAGATCACCACCGAGCAGAGCGCCGCGCTGATCGAGGCCGCTCCCCTCGGTGCGGTCCTCGGCTACACCACGACGGGGACCGACCCGTTCCCGGCCGGCGCCGGCCGGCTGACCGCCAGCGGCAAGGAGCTCGCCGCGCGCTGTGCCGAGCAGCCCGGCGTGCTCGAGGAGACCGGGCAACGTGCTCCGCTCGCCATCGACGCGGACCCCGAGGAGCTGGCCCGACGGCTCGCCCAGGTGGAGGCGGCGCTGGCCCGGACCAGGACCCGGCGCGCGGTGCGGTTCGCGGACGCCGCACTGCGCGTGCAACGCGGCCGCACCTGGGCGGACGTGAAGGCCGCCTACGCGATGCTGCGACACCAGGGCCGCGCCTGATGGGCCCGTCGGGCACCGACTTCGACCTCCACGGCCTGGTCGGTGTGCGGGTGGTGGACGGCGGGCCCGCCGACGTCGCAGTGGTACGACGCCAGCTCGGTCATCCGGAGACCACTCTCGACCGGGAGCCCGACCTGACGATCCGGTTCGTCGACCGGCTCACTCCGTCGCCGCTGACCCTGGTCGGGGTGGGGGAGAGCGGGTACGACGATGACTCGTTCTACCTGCTCCAGGCCAAGGGGGGCAGTACGCGGCGTACCCGGCTGCCGTTCGACCGGCTCGGGCCCGGCGCCGAGATCGTCTGTGAACGCGGCATCCCCGCCGTCCCCCACCTGCTGGCCACGGTCAACCTGGTCCTGCTCACCAAGGACGTGCTGCCGCTGCACGCGACCGCCCTCGAGGTGGACGGCCGGGGGATCCTGGTCACCGGTTGGTCCAAGGGGGGCAAGACCGAGACGCTGCTGGCGGCGACCAGCCACGGCGCCCGGTACGTCGGTGACGAGTGGGTCCATCTGCCACCGGACGGCCGGATGCTGGGGCTTCCCGAACCGATCAGGCTGTGGGCCTGGCAGCTCGCGCAGCGACCCGACCTGCTCGCCTCGCGGACGGCGGCCGAGCGTCGCCGACTGCGGGCCTGGGCGACGGTCTCGCGGGTCGCCGACAGCGTGGCCGACCGGTCGTGGAAGGGGTCCGGGCTGGTCCGCCGCGTCGCGCCCGCGCTCGGGCGCCAGGCCTACCTCCAGGTGCCTCCCACCGACCTGTTCGGCGCCGACGGGATGGCGCCCAGCGCCCGGCTCGACGCCGTGGTGCTGGTGCTCAGCCACGAGAGCCCGGACACCGTCGTACACGCGGTCGAACAGGGCGAGATCGCGCGCCGGATGGCGGCCTCCCTGGCCGAGGAGAGGGCGCCTCTCATGGTGCACTACCGGCAGTTCCGCTACGCGTTCCCCGACCGCTCCTCGGCGCTGCTGGAGTCGGCGGGCGACATCGAGGCTCGACTCCTCGCGGAGCGCCTGGACCACGTGCCCTCGGCGAAGGTCACGCACCCCCATCCGTGCGACGTGCAGGAGCTCGGCCGGGCGGTCCTGGACGCCGCGCGGGACCGTACCCCGAATTGAGTAACTCCTCTTCTCCTGGTCTCTGACCCCACCGGATCCAGGTAAAGGCGCACTACGCTGGCCGCGCACATGGCAAAGGGGGAAGCCAGTGGCTCGGCCGCGTCTCAGCGTCGCTCTCGTCGGACCCGACGGGGCGGGCAAGAGCACCATCAGCGCTCGACTTGCACGAGCGGCGCTGCCGGCACCCGTGAAGACGATCTACATGGGCGTCAACCTCGAGGCCAGCACCTTGCTGCTCCCGACCACGCGACTGCTGCTCGCGGCCAAGCGCGCCCGCGGCGGCCGTCCGGACCTGGTGGCGAGCAGCCTGCGTGATGTCGGCGAGTCGTCCTCCGCACCCGCCGGTCGCGGTGCCGCACTGCGGAGCACGGCCCGGATGGGCGTGTGGATGACCGAGGAGTGGCTGCGTCAGCTCGTGGCCCTGGGTCACGGCCTGCGCGGCCGGATCGTGGTCTTCGACCGCCACTTCCTCCTGGACTACTACCACGCCGACGTCGCGTCCGGGGCGGCCGGCCCGACCACCGGCCCACGTCGCCGCGGCGCTGCCCAGCGGCTGCACGGCTGGATGCTCCAACGGGTGTATCCCAGGCCCGATCTGGTGATCCTGCTCGACGCACCCGCCGAGGTCCTGCACGCGCGCAAGCCCGAGGCGACCGTGGCGTGGCTGGAGCAGCGCCGGAAGCAGTACCTGGAGCTCGCACCGCTGGTGCCCGAGTTCGTCGTCGTGGACGTCGACCGCCCGTTGGATGCGGCGGTCTCCGAGGTCGTGGCGGCGATCGAGTCCTCATGGAAGGCGAAGAACGCGTGAAGATCCTGCTGGCCAGTCCCATCGACCCCGGCGCCGTCGAGGTCCTCTCCGAGTCGTACGACGTGGTGCGGCCCGCCGAGCCCACCCCGGAGACGCTCAAGGAGGCGATCGCGGACCGCGAGGTCGTGGTCCTGCGCAGCGGGGTACAGCTCTCCGCCGACGTGCTGGCCGCCGCGCCCGGTCTCCGGCTGCTGGTGCGTGCGGGCGCGGGGCTCGACAACATCGACCTTGCCCAGGCCCGCGTCCAGGGGCTGCGGGTGGTGAAGATCCCGGGCATGTCCGCGCCGCCAGTTGCGGAGTTCACCTTCGCGCTGCTGCTCTCGCTGGCCCGGAAGGTGACCCTGGCCGACCGCCTGCTGCGTGAGGGCCACTGGCCCAAGCCGTCGCTCGGTGGCCCGCTGCTGCACGGCAAGACGCTCGGCATCGTCGGCGCCGGCAACATCGGCGGCCTGGTCGGACAGATGGGTGCGGCGTGGGGCATGCGTGCGATCGGGTGCGTGGCCAACCCCAACGACACGATCGCCCAGCAGCTGCTCGGCCGCGGCGTACGGCTCACGGACTACGACGAGGTGCTCACCACCTCGGACTTCCTGTGCCTGCACACGCCGCTGGACGAGTCCACCCGGCACCTGATCGGGCCCGCGGCGCTGTCCCGGATGAAGCCGGGCTCGCTGCTGGTCAACGTCGCCCGGGGAGGCGTGGTCGACGAGGCCGCGTTGCTCGACGCGCTGACGCAGGGCGACACGGTCGCCGGCGCAGCCCTTGACGTGCACGAGATCGAGGGGGAGGGGACGAGGTCCCGCTTCGCCGAGATGGACAACGTCGTGCTGACACCGCATATCGGGGCCATGGCGGTGGACTCTCAGCGCCTGATCGGCGAGCGCATCGTCGAACTGGTGCAGGCCTATGACAACGGGAAGCTTGATGAGGAGATTCGAGATGGAGAACATGTCGTCTGACCGACCACGCCTGAGCCGCGCCGACGCGAAGCGGATGCGGCTGCGTTCCGGACTGGCCGGTGACACGCCGGTGGTCGCGGTCGGTGCCCACGACGCGATGAGCGCCCGCCTCATCGGCCACTACGACTTCGACGCCGTGTGGGTGAGCGGGTTCGGCGTCTCCGCGATGGCCTACGGCCTGCCCGACCTCAACCTGGTGACGATGAGCGAGACGCTCGCGGTGACCCGGTCGATCGAGAGCGTCACCGACCTGCCGGTGGTCGTCGACTGCGACAACGGGTTCGGCGGCTTCAGCAACGTCGTCCGCACGGCCGTCGAGTTCGACCGTGCCGGCGTCGCCGCGGTGTGCATCGAGGACAACCTGTTCCCCAAGCGGAACAGCCTCTACCAGGGCCGGTCCAAGCGCGAGCTCATCCCGACCCGGGAGCAGGCGCGCCGGCTCAAGGCCGCCGTCGAGGGCAAGGACTCCGAGGCGTTCATGGTGATCGCACGGGTGGAGGCTCTTATCGCGAAGCACGGCGTCGAGGCGGCGATGGAGCGAGCCACGGCGTACGCCGAGGCGGGCGCGGACGCGATCCTGATCCACAGCAAGGACAAGACGCTCACCGAGATCACCGAGTTCCTCGACGCCTGGCATGCCGCCGGCATCGACAAGCCGCTGGTGGCCGTGCCCACGCTGTTCCCCGACTTCACGGCGGACGAGCTGCACGACAAGGGCTTCTCGATGGTGATCCTCGCCAACCAGCCGATGAGAGCGGCGGTGAAGGCAATGGAGGAGACGTTGGACATCCTCGAGAAGCAGCGCAAGCCGGCTGCCGCAGACCCGACGATCGCGTCGGTGGACCACGTCTTCGACCTGGTGCAGACAGCGGAGACCATCCGGGCGGAGGAGGCTGATGAGGAAGGCTGACCACCGGCGCAGAAGCACGGCCCGGCGCGGAAGCACGACCGGGCGCGGGCCGGCCGCGGTGGTGGTCGGGCTCGACAACATCACCGGGCTGCAGACGGCGCGGATCCTCGCCGACCGTGGGGTGCGGGTGTACGGCGTGGCGGCGAACCGTCGGCACTTCGGTGCGCGTACGAACGCGTGCGTCCAGGTGGTCGAGTCGCCGCTGAGCGGCCCGGCGCTGGTCGACACGCTGCGTCGGCTGGCGCCGCGCCTCGGCCCGGACCGCGCCGTGCTCCTGCCCTGCACCGACGGCGCCGTCTGGGCGCTGTCGTTGCAGCGAGACCAGCTGCTCGACCGGTTCCGGCTGCCGTTGGGCGACCACGACGGCGTCGACCTGCTGATGGACAAGGTGCGCTTCGCCGACCACGCGAAGATGCAGGGGCTCGCGGCCCCCCGCACCGAGGTGATGCGAAGCCGCGCCGACGCCGAGAAGGCGGCCGAGGTGCTCGCCTGGCCGAGTGTGGTCAAGCCACCGGTCAAGGCCGAGGCCTGGCTGGCGCACACCAGCGCGAAGGGGATCCCGGTGCACAGCCCCGAGGAGCTCCTCCGTACCTACGACCGGGTCGCCGACTGGGCACCGGTGCTGCTCGCCCAGGAGTGGGTGGAGGGGCCCGAGGACGGGCTGTTCTCCTGCAACGCCTACTTCGACGCCTCCGGCACCCCGCTGGTGACGTTCGTGGCTCGCAAGCTGCGCCAGTGGCCGCCCCAGGTCGGCACGAGCGCCTCCGGCGAGGAGTGCCGCAACGACGAGGTGCTCGAGGAGACCCTGCGGGTCTTCGGGTCCGTGGGGTTCCACGGACTGGCGTACCTGGAGATGAAGCGCGACTCCCGCACCGGTGAGATGGCGATCATCGAGCCGAACGTCGGCCGCCCGACCGGTCGCTCCGCGATCGCCGAGGGGGGTGGCGTCGAGCTCGTGTTCACGGCGTACTGCGACGCGGCCGGACTCCCGCTGCCCCAAGCGCGCGCCCAGCAGTACGTCGGCACCACCTGGCTCGACGTGCGACGTGACGTGCAGGCCGCCGCGGTCGGCATCCGTCGTGGCGAGCTCACGCCGAAGGCGTGGCTGACCTCGCTCCGCGGCCCGCGCACGCATGCCATCTGGTCGGCCCGGGATCCTCGCCCCTTCGTCACCGACCTGACCAACGTCGTGTCGTCCACGGTCCGGAGACGGCGATGAGACTCCTGGCCTCCGTCGCGGCCCTGGTCCTGCTGGCGACGACGTTGCTCGGCTGCTCCGACGACGAGGGCGTGACCGTGGGGGCGTCCCGCTCACCCAGCCCCACCCCGACACCTTCGGTGCCGACCAAGCCGTCGCTACAGCGCTACGTGAGCCCGACCGGCAAGGACTCGAACCCCGGCACTCTCGACAAGCCCTGGCGCACCCTGGCCTGGGCGCTCCACAAGATCTACTTCGGACAGGTGCTCTTCGTGCGCGGGGGCACTTACCACGAGCACATCAACCGCTTGCGCATCCACCCCGGCACCGCCACGGCCCCGATCACCGTGCTCGCCTATCCGGGGGAGAACCCGGTACTGGAGGGCAGCGTGTCGCTCAACCGCCCCGTGTACTGGGTGATCGACAACCTGGACGTCACCGGTGACCCGAGCAGCCGCAACCACCCGTCGTTCATGGTGAAGATGCTCGGTGGACGCTCCTGGACCTGGCAGAACAGCGAGTTCACAGACACCCGCGGGCAGGCCAACGTGATGATCACCGGCTGGGGGGTCGACGAGCCGGCCGGGTTCACGTTCACGGGCAACTGCCTGCACGGCCTCCCGAGCCAGCCGATGGGGTCGAGCAACCTCTTCCTCGGCGCGATGCGGTCGGGTGCGCACGGGATCGTGTCCCGCAACGTCGTCTTCAACCACGACAACCAGCCCAACGTCCAGATCGGCTCCGGTGCAGGCGCCCCCAACGACGTCAAGGTCCTCCACAACACGATCTACGGCGGCAGCCTCGGCATCGACGTCCGTGGTCGTCAGCACCAGCTCAAGATCAACCAGAACATCGTCGGCGGAAGCAACGCCCCGGCCATGATCCGGTTCTACCGGGGGAAGCCTCGGGGCACCTCGGTGACCAACAACGTGGCGGTGAACGCCACTCAGCTCCTGCGTCCGGAAGCGAGGAACAACGTGCATGCATACGGCAATCTCGTGCTGACAGGAGACCCCGAGTTCGTCAACACCAACCGGTGTGGCGGGTTCCGGTCCGACCTGGACGCCATGATCCCCTACGGAGCGTTGACGCCATGACCATCCGAGAAGTCCCGAGCGGTGCATCCGGCGACAGGTGGCCCTCTACTGTTGGTCCGGTGAACGGGGACCCGAGGGAGACCGGGACTGACGTCTTCGCCACTCTGGTCTGGGGGCTGCGCCGCTACGCCCTTCTGGTGCTCGCGATGGTGCTCGCTCTGGGCGTCGTCGTACCGGTGGCCCTCGCCCACCGCTCCCCGCAGTTCGAGGCGACCGCGCAGGTCGGTCCGGCCGACAAGCTCCTGCTCCCCAACACCGATCCCCTCCCACGCATCGCGGAGACGGTCTTCAACAACGGCGCGGTCGAGCAGGCGATCCGCAAGCTCCTGGACCAGCCCAAGGGGAACATCATCCCGGCGAAGGTCCAGCTGATCGCCGCGCAGGACAACCTCGTCCTCGAGGTGGTGGCGCACGCCAAGACGGCTACCGAGGCGATGGAGATCGCCGACCAGGCGGCCAACACCTTCCTGCTCGAGCTCAACAAGTACTCGAAGTCGGTCGCGTTCTTCACCTTCACCCACCACGCCACGCAGGCCAAGAAGGTCCCCAAGCTCGGTGGCGGTTATGCCTCCGTGGCGTTGGGGCTGTTCGCCGGTCTTCTCGCCGGGATCGGACTGGTCGGCCTGATCATGGTGATCCGCCGTCCCGTCGTGGACGTCTCGGCCGCACAGGTCGTCACCGGCGCACCGCTGATCGGTCGGATCAGCCTGCCGCGTCACGGGCCACCCGGAGCGGCCGGCGACCGAGGGATCGGGCTGCTGTCCCGTCGGCTGCTGACGACCTCGGCCTCGACCATCCACGTCGCCTCACCGAGTCACGGGCAGGCCCAGAAGCTCGCCGACCTCATGGTGGAGACGTACGGCCGGATGCCGGCTCTGCGCAGGCCGCAGCAGAAGCGGACGGGCGGCCAGGCCCACCAGTCGCCCCTGCCGAAGGTGCTGGCACCGGAGGGTGCGGACGAGTGGATCTGCACGCCCCACCACGAGACCTACACCGTGCTGCTGGTTCCCGAGGGGATCAGCACCCGCAGGCTGAGGCTCTTCGCCGAGGGGCACGACACGGGCGCTCCCACGGGGGTCGTCATGGTCGCCACCCACCGTGGGCACCGGAAGGCGTCGACCAATGGGCGCCCGAGGTTCACCGCCAAGGGGCGGCTGAAGCCCTTCACCCGGGGCTGAGATGTCATCGGTCGGTATCCGCGAGGTCGAGCAATCGCTCGGCCTCGCGGCGGACCCGGTGGTCGGCCAGCGCTGCCGAGCGCCGGGAGAGCCTGCCGAGCGGGTCGTGTCGTGGGTTGTCGAGCATCGCTGTCCACTTGTCCATCAGGATGAGCAGCTGGTAGGCGCGCAAGGGGGCGCGGTCGGCGTCCGGCCCGAGGTACGCCGCGACCGCGGCCTCCTCGAGCGCGTCGAGCGTGTCGGAGCCGAACGCGAGCCCGTGGGTGTGGACCTGTTCCCCGATCAGTCGGATGCCGACCAGGAAGCGGCACAGGTCGTCGTAGACCGGCACCTGCCAGCGCGGCAACGGGTCGATGACGGTCAGGCGTCCGGCACGCAGCAGCATGTTGCGGGGCGCGAAGTCGCCGTGGCCGACCGCCAGCGGCAGCTCGCGGGGAAGTACGGCGGCGACGAGTCCCCGACCCCGGGACGCCAGCCGGCCCCAGGCGGGCGACCCGAGGTAGTCGCCGTACGCCCCGAGCCCGTCGACCACCTCGTCCCGGGTGCCCTGCCGGACGGGGCGGTCGGACCCGCCGGGCCCCCGGAAGTCGCTCTGCTGGAAGGTGTTCAGCCAGCGACCGGCGAGTGCGCAACCGGCGACGGCCTCGTCGAGACGCCCACGGCCGGGGTGCAGCCGGCTCAGGTCGAGCACGACGCTGCGCAGCGTCCGGGCGTCGACGAAGGACATCACCAATGCTGCGTCCTCGCGCATCAGCAGCAGGGGTCGGGTGACCCCCAGCCCCTGGGCGTCGCCGCAGGCGTTCTGGATCGCCTCCAGCCCGGCCCACTCGAGCAGGGTCAGCTCCTCGGCGGTGGCAGCCTCCTTCCGGAGGCGCGGCCGGGAGCTGCCACGAGGGCCGCCGGCCGAGTCACGGCGGACCTTGGCGAGAGCCGCAGGAGTCTCGCGGCCGTCCAGGTGGATGGTGAGCAGCACGCAGGTCGGCCGGTCGGCCAGCACCCGCACCTCGAGGCCGGAATGGGGCTGCTCGGGGAACCATGCGTGCGTGTGTGGAGCGATGCGATGGGTGAGCGACTCGACGAGTCGTTCGACCGCCAACCGTGCCCCCGCCGACTGCTCGGTCCGGGCGAGTCCGCCCGGGGAAGGAGCGTCAGGCTAGCACGCACGAGGCAGGGTCAGGGGGTGGCGGTGTGTCGCTCCTGACGCTGATCCTGCTCGCCCCCATCGGTTGCTTCGTGGCTGTGGTGTGCGTGCAGAAACCGCTGTCGATCGCCCTCCCGCTGTTCGCCGCGTCGATCCCGTTCGGGTCTCTGCTCGCTGTCGGCAGCTCGCGGTTCGGATCCGTGTCCTCGGTCCTGGGGCTGTTCATGCTGATCGGCCTTTCGCTGCGGCTGCTCGTCGCCCGCCGGCAGTGGGCACCCCCGTCCGGGACGGTGTTCCTCTGGATGGGCTTCCTGGCGGTCGCCGCGACGACGACGCTGTGGAGCCTGAGTGCCCGCACGACCGCCAACGGCATCCTTGAGATCGGCAGCCTGATCGGGATCTACGTCCTGATCTCGATGAACCAGATCGACCGCGACATCGTCCGTCGTGTCGAGCAGGGTTTGATCGCGGGCGGGCTGGCCGCGGTCGGCTACGGCCTGGTGCAGCTGACCCTGCTCGGCGGCTTCCCGAACGACGTACCCGGGATGCCGCCGGAGCCCGGTGGCCGATTCGGCAATGACCTGCTCGGTCCGAACAACAACGCGGTCGCGTTCCTGCTGCCCTTGTGCATCTGCCTGCAGCGCTCCGCGACAGCGACGAGAGCGAGCACGCGTCGGCTCCACGCGGCCTTCGCCTTCCTGATCTTCCTCGGCATCGTGATGACCGGCTCGCGTGGAGGCATGCTCGCCGCCGTCCTGTGCACGCTGGTGCTGCTGGCCGTCGCGCCGCGCGGGAGACGGATCCTGGCCGCGTACCTCGTCGCCGGGGTGATCGCAGGTCTCGTGGCGTTCTTCCTGCACCCGTTCGGCCTGGCCGAGCGCGAGGTCTCGACGACGTCGTCCTCGGGTCGCACCAGCATCTGGAAGGTCGGCTTAGCGGCCTGTCCGCAGTACTGCCCTCTGGGTGCGGGCTGGGAGACCTTCCCGATCGTCTACGAGCACACCCAGCCGACCGTGCCGGGCGCCGATGTCCTGGTCGGCAAGGGCGGCTCCTACCAGCCGCACAACGTGATCCTGCTGGTGGCCATCGAGCTGGGGGTCCCCGGGCTGCTGATGTTCTTCGCCGCGCTCGGCCTCACCCTGTTCGAGGCCTGGAGGCTACCGCGGCCGGTACGCGGACCGCCGCTCGCCGCCCTGCTCGGGACGTATCAGGCCTCCCTGTTCCTGTCGAACCTGGGCTACAAGTTCTTCTGGATGGCCTTCATCATGGTCGCCCTCCACCGCAGCGCGAGCTACCTCGAGCGAGCCCGCGAACGCGAGGCGGCGGAGCTGGAGACGGTCAGTTGATCTGAGGCTCCACCGTGGTGTAGCCCCAACGCTCCGAGACCGGGCGACCGAGCATGACGTCGAGCCGGGCCACCTCGTCGGCGAAGCCCGCACGCAGCTCGGCCGCGAGAGCCGGGTCGAGCCGTGGCTTGTCGTCCCGGTACTGCTTGTACAGCGCCGAGCGGACCATCGTGGAGCGCTTGATCCTCGAGCGCCAGCGACGCAGGCCCACAGAGGCGGCCAGCCTCGAGGCCCGCTTGGCCAGGCCCACCATGCCGGCGTTCCGCGGGCGACCCGCCGGCATCCGTTCGCGCAGGTCTGCCGCCGAGAGCACGACCCGCTCGATGCCGAGGAAGTCGTAGACCTCGTCGGCGTACCCCTGCGCACCTGTCTTCAGGTCGTCGAACAGACCGACATGGAGCTGGGCTGCCGGGAAGTGCTCGAGGTAGCGGGACAGGTGGGTGGCGTAGCGCCCCCGGTCGAGCAATCGCGGGTACTGCTCGGTGGCCTCGGTGAAGCTTCCGGTGAACCCGTTGTTCTTCACCAGGTCGAGGTAGTCGGAGAAGGCCCGGTCGACGGGCTCACGCAGGCAGACCAGGAGTCGCATAGCGGGGGAGTACGCCGCGATGCGCTCCGGTGCTTCCGGCGAGGAGAGATAGGAGTGCGAGAACTCACCGACCGCGCGGCCGTCGGCCCCCTCGAACTGCTCGCGGTACCAGTCCGGACCGCGGTCGAAGTGGGAGTCGAAGAAGTAGAGACCCTTGTTGGACGCCAGCCACACGTCGGGATGCACCGACAGCGCGTTGAACAACCACGTCGAGCCGGCCTTGCTGGTGCCGATGTAGAGGAAGTCGGGAACCGTGTCACTGCGCACTCGGGTCGTACCCTTCCGGAAGGACGTCCCAGTACTGGGACGTGAACGGCAGCGCGCAGAGGTCGTCGGCGGTGACCGTCCACAGCTGTCCGCGACCCTCGGCCCGGGTGTCCTCGAGCTTCAGCGCGGTGGTGCCCCCGGAGTCGCCGAGGTACATGCCGTACTTCTGCAGGGCCTCGGCGATCACCAGCGCCTGCGGGTGCAGACCGAGGTGCTGCAGGTCGACCGACGGCTTGATCCGCAGGCGCAGCCCCTCGGGCGGGGCGCCGGAGGCGGGGTTGGTCTCGTCGCCGTCCGACCCGGTCATCGGGAAGACGGCGCGGTCCAGCAGCTCGGGGCCGGAGGCGATCTTCAGGACGTTGCGGACCGCGCCGGCCTTGACCATGTCGAAGCGGACGTACGAGGTGGCGCCGTTGTTTCCGCGGTGGGTCCCGGTGTTGCGCGGGTTGTCGGACTTGCCGGTGCCGACGATGAGGCCATTGGAGTCCAGGTACGTGACGGTGCCGCCGGACGCGGACCACGTGTTCGAGGACGCGTGGAAGTGGGCGTCGGTCAGCAGCGCGACGTACCCACGGGCCATGTCGTAGACCGTCATCGTTCCGTCGGAGTTGTTCGCGCCCCTGGCCCCGGCCGGGATACGCAGGTGCCTCAGCTCCCGCGGAGCGCCCGAGGGCAGACCTCGCACGGCGTACTCTGGGTCGCCGGGCTGTGCCCAGTACGCCGGTTGGCCCCAGTGGCTGTGCTGGGCGCCGGCGAAGCGCAGGCACCCGTGGCCGCTCTGCGGGGCGGTGCTCAGGTAGTTGAGCACCTGCGCGGCTTCGGGATCCTGGGGTGCGTTCACGGGGACCGGAGTGTTCCACCAGGACCGGTCGCGGAACGGCCGGTACGGGCGACCGTGAGCGTCGAGCGGTGCGTCGTGCCAGGTAGAGGGGGACGCGCCGGGCGGGGGAGGCCTCCGGTCCCCGTCGGTGCCGAAGGGACGCACGACGACGAGGAACACCGCGACCAGCAGTCCCACGACCACGAGGATGCCGGCGAGGTGCCTGCGACGGCGTCGCCGGGGCGGCGCGTGCCTGCCACCCGCCTTGATGGAGGTTGGTGGCTCGATCGTCCCCCGGGGCTCGCCCACGTCGACATGATATGGGCCAGGTGGGCGCGTCGGGAGCCTTCGGCGAAGCCACCGGAGGGCCTTCCCGAGAATAGGGGACGTTCGCGGAATCTCTCCTCGTGCGACCGCGTGATCCCTATCCTTTATGTGGCATTGGTGACGGGGGACGATGACAGACCACGAGGAGCCGGCGCGAGCGGACGCCGCACGGCTCAACAAGCGGAACGTCCGCGGCTCGACGCTGCTCCTGGTGGGCCGGATCGTCTCGCTCTTCTTCACGACCCTCACCCAGATCGTGATCGTCCGGGCGCTGAGCAAGACCGACTACGGCGTCTTCGCCTACGCCTTCACCCTCACCGCCGCGGGCCGGATCGTGTTGAGTCTCGGGCAGGGCCGGCTGCTCAGCCGCTTCATGGCGAAGTACGAGGAGGAGAAGGACTACGCCCGGATGTTCGGGGCGATCCTGATGGCGGTCGGGGCGATCGTCGTCACCGCCACCGTGCTCCTCGGTGCGATGGCCGCCGGTGCGGCGCCCTTGATCGGGGGGTCCTTCGACAACCCGAGCATGACCGGCGTCCTCCTCGTCCTGATGTTCCTGGCGCCGCTCAACGCGCTGGACCAGGTCTTCATCTCGATCTTCGCGGTCTTCTCCAAGCCGACCGCGATCTTCTTCCGCAAGTACCTCCTGACGCCGGCTCTGCAGCTCGGCGTGGTGCTCTTCATCGCCTATACCGACGGAACCGTGAGGGCGCTGGCGGTCGGCTACGTGCTCACCAGCGCCTTGGGCATCACGGTCTACTTCTGGCTCTTCGTCCGGGTGATGCACGACCGGGGCATCACCTTCCGCCCCGGCAAGGACCGGATCATCTACCCGTTCCGGGAGGTGTTCTCGTTCTCCGTGCCGACCCTGACCACCGAGCTGGTGTACCTGGTCACGAACACCGGAAGCGTGATCATCCTCGGGCACTTCCACGGAGCCAAGGCACTCGCCAACTTCCGCGCGGTCCTCCCGGCGGCGCGGCTGAACCAGCTGGTGTACCAGACCTTCGTCACGATGTTCCTGCCGATGACCACCCGGCTCCACACGCGCGGTGATCATGACGGCGTGCGCGAGACGTACTGGCACAGCTCGCACTTCCTGGCGGTGTCGACGTTCCCGGTCATGGTGATGACGACAGTCTTCGCCCGCGACACCACGGTGACGCTGTTCGGACACAGGTACGCGAACGCGTCGCTCGTGCTGGTGGCTCTTTCGTTCGGGTACTACGTCAGCATCGCCCTCGGCTTCAACACCTACGTCCTGCAGGTCTACGGCAAGCTCAAGTTCCTCGTGTACTCAAACCTCGGGGTCTGTGCCGCGAGCCTGGCTCTCGCCTTCGCGCTGAGCCCGCGGTACGGCGCCGCGGGCGCCGCGGTGGCCAACGGCGCGGTCATGGCAGCCCAGAACATCGTCAACCAGATCGCCCTGGTCCGGGTGCTGGGCTGGGGACCGGACCCGATGCGCTGGGTCAGGCCGTATCTGGTGGTGGGAGCCGGGTTCCTTCTGCTCGTCGCGGTCCGGTTGGCGTTCCACCCCGGCTTCATCGCCGCGGTGCTGGTCTCGGCCGTGGTCTCACTGGGGGTGCTGCGACTGACCCGCCACGCCCTCGGACTGTTCGCGATGTTCCCGGAGCTGCGGCGGATCAAGCCGCTGCACCTGGTCCTGGCCTGAGCTGGATCCGGAGCCTCTCCGGCGACGCGGGACCCGTCGGCACCCTCACGCGAGCAGGGAGCTCAAGCGCCGGGCCTGGCGTTCGTACCAGCCGCTGCCCACATGCACCCGGACCCGGCGGGACACCTGGCGTGCCCGACCCCGGGCGGGACGCTTGCCCAGCAGCTCGCCCCAGCGGTCCATCAGGAGCAACGCCTGGAACACGTGCAGCTGGTCGGCAGGAGGACGACCACCATCGGCGTACGCCGCCAGCAGCCGCGCCTCCCACCGGTCACACAGGTCCTCGCCGAGCAGCCGCCCGTGGGTCAGCACCTGCGGGCCGAGCAGCCGCATCCCCATCGTGAGCCGGGCCAGGTCCTCGTAGACGCAGACCCGCCACAGGGGCAGCGGGTCGAACACCGTGATCCGCCCGTGGGGACCCACGAACACGTTCTGGGCGGTGAAGTCGCCGTGTCCGGCGGCCGTCGGCAGGTCGACAGGGAACACCCGCTCGACGCGTTCGACGACCGTCGTGGCCAGCCCGCTCACGACCCCCGGCTCGGCACCGGCCTGCAGCAAGAAGTGCCGAGCGCGCTCCACGAAGTCCACCAGCTCGTCCCGTCGGGACATCCGGGCCGGCAGCGACCTGCCGTCGTCGGCGGCGTGGAATCGGCGGAGCCACTCGCCGAGGTCGCTCCACGTCCGGTCCTCGTCCCTCTGTTCGGCCCGCCCGGGGCGCCCGTGTCGGAGCGGAGCGCGACGCCAGCGGCGTACCAGCTGCTGCCGGAGGGTCGGCTCGTCGACGTACTCCATGACGATCCCGGCCGGGCCGTCCAGCCACCCCAGGGCACGCAGGACGCCGAAGCGGTCGGGGTCGGCGCCCTCCATCGCCCGGGCGACCTGCTGGAGTCCGGTGAGCTCGCAACGGGCCGAGTCTCGGTCCGAGATCGTGCGCTGCGGTGTGAGCTCGGGCCGGCCGTCGAACCGCTCCGCGCGTCGCAACGTCGCGTCCGAGTGACGGATCTTCAGCACGACGTCACGCCGGCTGGTTCCGTCGGTGAGCGTGAACCGGTGGACGAAGCAACGCGGCCGCACATGGAGCTCGGCCAGGGTGGTCGCGACCGGGGCCCCACCGAAGCAGGAGAACCAGTCCGCGGCGGACCGCGTGGCGAGCTCCGAGAAGGACCGTACGACGTCGTCGGTGTCGGTCGCGTCCGGATCGCCGGCGGGGTCCGTGTCGCCCTCCCTGGTCAGGTGAAGAGCGTCGAAGGTATCAGGCACCGAGGACCTCTCGTGGGTGGAGCGAGGGCGACCACGGGGGCGACTCTTGTCGCCACCGTGGTCGTCTGCGTCGGTCGGCGGACCGGACGCACTGAGCTCAGATGACGGGATAGGCGGCGATGTACGGCAGCTTGTTGTTCCTCACCCCACCCGAGCTGGTGGGAACGCCTTCGCCCGTGAAGTCGCCACCCGCCCACAGCTTCCCGGCGGTCGCGGTGATGGTCCAGACGCCGGGATAGGGCTTGTAGATCCTGGGGTTGAAGGAGGCGATGGGCTGACCGGTCGCCGTCGAAACGGCCGCCAGGTTGGTGACGCTCACCGGGTTTTGTGGGTAGAAGGACGCATAGCCGCTGTTCACCCAGTGCGCGAAGTGACCGCCGAGGTAGAGCGTTCCGTCGCTGTCGAGCCACAGGGCCTGGACGTCGCCGTCCGCCGAGACGATCTGCCAGGGCTGCCGACCCGTCGTCAGGTTGAAGGCGCCGAGGAAGCCCTGGAGGCCGGAGGTCCCGACGTAGGCGTTGGTGCCGTCGGTGACAACGTCCCAGTACTGGTCACATCCGGAGCACAGCTTGGCCGGGGCCCAGCTGGTCAACGTGTTGTTGGCGAGGTCGATCGAGGCCAGGTTGGACCGGGACGAGCCGTTGATGTGAGAGAACGAGCCGCTGAGGATCAGCCGGGTCCCGGCCATGGTCAACCCGAGCACGTCGTTGTCGGCCGAGAAGGTGAACGCCGGGTCCACCTTGCCGGTGCTGGCGACCAGCGCACCGATGCCGCGGTGGGCGACGCCGCTGATCGTGGTGATCTTGCCTGCGACGTAGAGGTCGTTGCCGTAGGCGATCAGATCGCGCACCTCCCCGGCCGCCGTGGGCTTCCACTTCGGGAGCACCGTGTGGTCGGCGGTGTTGATCGCGACGAGGTGCCGATGGGTGGCACCGTCGACCGTGCTGAACGTGCCTCCGGCATACAGCGTGCTGCCGTCCGGCGACAGCGCCAGTGCGCGGACGTCCTTGTCGGCCGGCAGCATCCACAACAGGTTCCCCGTGCCGGGGTCGACCGCGCCGATGCCGCCGATGCCGTCGAGCTTGCCGCCGATGTAGAGCACGCCGTTGCCCGCCAGGCTGGAGTGCACCGGTCCGGCCGGGTGCCACGGCAAGGTGAGCGCCTGCGGCGTGTACGCCGCGTTGGCCGCGGAAAGCCCGATCACCGTCGTGATCGCGGCAACGCCTGTGGCGACCGTCGCGATCCTTCTGGTCCAACGCATGGTGTCCCCCCTCATCGAGGCCCGTTCGGTTCGTCCCTCAGATGCCCGGATACGCGGCGACGTAGGGCTGCTTGTTGTTCCTCCCGTTCACCTGCTCGCCGGTGAAGTCGCCGCCGACCCACAGCTTCGTGCCGGTCGAGGTGAAGGCCCAGACACCCGGATAGGCGGTGTAGAGATACGGCGTCCAGGCAGGGTCGATCTGACCGCTCGCCGTGAACACCGCCACCAGCATCCTGGCGTTGACCACGGTCCCGGGGGAGACCGAGCTCCAGACACCCGCGCCGAAGTGACCACCGAAGTAGACCCGCCCGTCCCCGGGCAGCCAGACGGCCTGGAAGTCCCCCGTCCCCGAGATGCGCCACGGTCGTACGCCGGTGGCGAGGTTGAAGACTCCGGCGGAATTGCCCGAGGTCGCGACGTAGGCGTTGGTGCCGTCGGTCTGAACGTCCCAGTACTGGTCACAGGCCGAGCAGAGCTTGGCCGGAGCCCAGCCGGTCAGGGTGTTGGTGGACAGGTCGATGGACGCCAGCTCGTTGCGTGCCGCACCGTTGACGTGCGTGAACGAGCCGCTCAGGAGCAGCCGGGTGCCGGTGAGCGCCAGGCCGAGCACGTCGTTGTCGGCCGAGAACGTGAAACCCGCGTCACGGGCGCCGGTAGCGGCGTTGACCGCACCCAGGCCGCGTTGGGTGACACCGCCGACGGTCGTGATCTTGCCGGCGACATAGACGTCGTTGCCGCTCACGACGAGATCCCGGACCGCACCGCCCGTGCCGCCCTTGAACGATGCGATCACGCTGTGGTCGGAGACCTTGAGCGCTGCCACGTGCCTGTGGGTGGCGCCGTTGACGGTGGTGAAGTTCCCGCCGGCGTAGAGCGTGCTGCCGTCCGGCGACAAGGCGAGCGCACGCACGTCGTTGTTGGCCGGCACCATCCACAGAAGGTTGCCGGTGTCCCCGTCGACCGCGGCGATGCCGCCGGTGCCGTCGAGCTTGCCGCCCAGGTAGACCACGCCGTTGGCACTGACGCTCGCGTGCACGCCTCCGGTCGGATGCCAGCCCAGGGAGACCGGCTCGACGGTGTACGCCGCGTGGGCGGGAGCAGCGAACGCGAGCACGCCTGCCACCGGCGCCGCCGCGGCGGCGGCAAGGTACGTGAAACCGCGAGTCCAACGCATCGAGCGCCCCCCAGGATCAACCGGTACCGGGGGAGCATAAGGACGCCTTGCACGCCGCGCGCGGGGCGCGGACGGAGTTACCCAATCTTGAGGAGTCGCCTACCCGTTCGGGCCACATGGCGCCGAGCGTGACGGGCGTCGAGATACCTCGGCTGGGACTTGACCCAGAGCGTCCGGGTGTTGTTGCCCCGGTGGATCCCCACCCGCGGCACGGCGTACTCGTCGACCCGCTCGGGACCCTCGGGCAGCGCGAACGCGTGGCTGTACCCGGCGCGCCGGGCCGCCCGGCGTACGCCGTCGTCGTGGAGTCCGCGCGGGTAGGCCAAGAAGGGCACCGGCCCGTGCAGCAGGTCCTCGAGGAACTCGCGGCTCTGCCGGAGGTCACGCTCGCAACGGTCCTCGTCCAGCTCCGGCAGGTCCTGGTGGGCCCAGCTGTGCGACTGCAGGTCGACGCCCAGGTCGCGCAGGTGGAGCACCTCCTCGACGGTGAGCGTCGCAAGCGGCCACGGGGGCGGGGTGCGGACCCACCAGGCATCCAGACCTTCGTCGGTGAGCGTCTGTGCGACGAGGAAGATGGTCGTCGGCAGCCGGTGGCGCTGCACCTCGGGCAGGGCGTGCTCGAGCACCCCGGCGAAGCCGTCGTCGAAGGTGAGCGCCGCCATCCCGCGAGGCAACCGGCCCCTGCGGTCCAGGCGGTTCACGGCCTCGCTCAGGGGAACCACCGTGCGATGGCGCGCCAGCCACGCGGCATGGTCGGCGAACTCTCCGGGCCGCATCGCCAGCGGCGACTCCCACGCGGGGTCCACGGAGTGGTAACAGAGGATGGTCATGCGGGCTCCATCGGCTCGTGGACGCGGGGCTGCACGTCACCGTAGCGGCAGGTCAGCAGGTCGGTGGCCGGATCCAGGATGGATCAGGAGGCGAAGCCCGGGAGGTGCTCCTCCAGGATCGCCCGGAACGGCGCCTCGGCGCCGAGCTGGCTGAGCACCCCGACCCCACCGAGCCAGGTGCGGTGGATGAGGAGGTACGCCGGCGGCAGGTTGAGCTTGAGCGCCACGGCGTACGCCGGTTCCCGGGGGTTGTTGATCCGCTGGAACTGAGCCTGCATCCACTCCCGGGAGAACCGGAACCGCTCGACCAGCGTCGGCTCGACGAACGGGGCGAGGTAGTCGAGGACGAGCGCCGGGTCGACGTCGACGCCGGGCTTGATGAAACCCTCCTGGCGCAACCCGGTCACCAGCTCGTCGGGCGCCCGGTCGCCGGCGATGCGGATCAGCCGGCCCATCGCCTCGGGCAGGCCTGCATCCGGGAGCCGCGCGACCGCGCCGTAGTCGAGCACCCCCAGGCGGCCGGGGCTCCCGTCGGCGCGAGGGAGGATCCGGAAGTTGCCGGGGTGGGGGTCGGCGTGCAGCAT
Organism: Nocardioides sp.; assembly: GCA_025937085.1. Taxonomy (GTDB): domain Bacteria; phylum Actinomycetota; class Actinomycetes; order Propionibacteriales; family Nocardioidaceae; genus Nocardioides. The sequence goes on along the minus strand of JAICSC010000002.1, from coordinate 15,494 downwards.
CCCGGTGCGCGGCGGAGCGGCGAACAGGAAACGCACGAACAGCTCGCCGTAGTGGTCGCGCTCGGCCTGGGTGCCGTCACGGATGACCGACGCGAGCGAGGCGGGGCTCTCCAGCCACTCGGTGACCAGGACCTGGTGCCCGACGGCGACGACGTCGGGAACGACGATGTCGGGGTCGTCGCGGAAGGCGTCGGCGAACGCCCGTTGCGCCTCGGCCTCGAGGGCGTAGTCGAGCTCGTCCTTCGCTCGTGCCTGCAGCTCCTCGACCAGCGGCCTGACCTCGACACCCGGGACCAGCGGACCGATCGTGCGAGCGAGTCGCGCGAGCTGGCGGAGGTCGGACTGCAGCGCCTCGCCGGCGCCGGGGTACTGCACCTTGACCGCGACCTCGCGGTCATCGCGCCAGCGACCGCGATGGACCTGCCCGATGCTCGCCGCCGCGGTCGGGCCTCCGTCGAGCCAGACCAGGTCGTCCCTCCAGTCGGCGCCCAGGTCGCCCGCTATCTGGTCGCGCACGGTCTGGGTGGGCATCGGCGGAGCGGAGTCCTGGAGCCGGGTCAGCTCGGTACGGTACGGCGCGACCATCTCGTCCGGCAGCGCGGCCTCGAGCACGGACATCGCCTGACCGAACTTCATCGCCCCGCCCTTGAGCTCGCCCAGGGTCCGGAACAGCTGCTCGGCGGTGCGCTGCTGGATCTCACCCATCACGGCCTCGGCCGATCGGCCGCCGAGGCGTTTGCCGAGCCCGAGTGCGTTCCGGCCGGCGTACCCCAACGGCAGCGCCGCCAACCGCGCGGTGCGCGCGACGGCTCTGCGGGGCAGCTCGGTCATGTGGTCATTCTCCCTGACCGGCCCACACGTCGTCAGCGCCCCGCGGAGGGTGGTCCCGACAGGCTCGGCCGGCGGGGCTTTCGCGCCATCGGCGGGGGTTGCGGAGACCGGCGGGGGTTACGCGCCCCGTCCGGCCCGTGGGGGGGTGTCGGGCCGGAGGGGCGCGGTCAGGGGGAACTCGGGTACGTGAAGCGTAGGAGCCCTCCGTCGTGGATTTCCGGAGTATCCGCCGAGAGACCGCGAACCCTGAACGGTGGGCGGGCCGCCTGGCGGGGAGGACCATTCGGTGAGGAAACCCCGTGGTGCCGGGAGGCCAGGGGTACGGCTCAGAGCCAGCTAGGCAGGGGACTTGAACCGGCGAACCTCCTGCGGCCAGCCGCATGCTTCCGCGATCTTGCCGGCCCACATCCTGGCCGTTTCCTCGTCGGCCACGTCCACCACCGTGAGCCCGCCGAGGAACTCCTTGGTCTCGACGTAGGGCCCGTCGGTGAACGTCAGCGTGCCGCTCGTGGCGTCGGCGCTGAAGACCGGGCCGTCCTCTTCCTCGAGGCCGCCGGCGAAGACGTACTCCCCGGCCGCCTTGATCTCGTCCACGACCGCCCTGGCGAGTGGACCGCGCCCGCGGAACCACTCCTCGGTGTGGTCACCGACCCACTGCTGGTTGAAGTAGATGAGGTACTCGGGCATGTGCGCTCCCTCGGCTCGGGCGGACCCGATGTCCGCTTCCTCCTACGCTACGAACGGGATGCGGCGGGTACGACACCGTCAGGCGGGAAAGTCCACCCCGGTCTTGGCGTGGCAGCGGTACCCGAACGGGTTCTTGGCCAGGTACTGCTGGTGGTGGTCCTCGGCGTAGTAGTAGGTGATCTCCGAGGCCGGGCGGATCTCGGTGGTGATGTCGCCGATGCGCTGCCGGTGCAGCTCGTCGCCGTAGACCTTGGTCAGCTCCCGGGCGGTCTGCTCCTGCTCGGGCGTCGTGAAGTAGATCGCGGAGCGGTACTGCGTGCCGACGTCGTTGCCCTGGCGCATGCCCTGCGTGGGGTCGTGGACCTCGAAGAAGGCCTTGACCAGGTCGGCGTACGAGACGCGTGCGGGGTCGTAGACCACTCGCACCGCCTCGGTGTGGCCGGTGCGGCCGGTGCAGACCTCCTCGTACGTCGGGTTCGGCGTGATCCCGCCGGCGTACCCGACCGACGTCGACCAGACCCCCGGCACCTGCCAGAAGATCTCCTCGGCGCCCCAGAAGCAGCCCAACCCGAAGATCGCGACCTCGTAGGGGGCGGGGACCTCGTCGGTGATCACGGGCGCGTCGAGCACGACGTGCTTGTCCGCGACGGCGAACGGACGGGTCTCGCGACCGGGCAACGCGTCGTCGGCGGTCGGCATCGTCGTCTTGTGGCGGGTGAAGATGGACACGGTCACTCCTTCTGGCGCACCTGGATGGTGCCTCCACAGTGTCCAACACCGTGGAGGGTCGCAGCGTTCCCGGCCCGGGCGACGAGGTCTTGCGTCGCCTGTCGAGCCTGTCGAGACCACGTCAGCGGTCCCCCACTACCGTGATCCCGTGACCCAGGAGCACCGCCACAAGGCAGGTTTCGAGACCCGCGCGATCCATGCCGGCTACGAGCCGGACCCGACCACGGGCGCGGTGATCCCACCCATCTACGCCACCAGCACCTACAAGCAGGACGGCGTCGGCGGGCTGCGTGGCGGCTATGAGTACAGCCGCAGCGCCAACCCGACACGCACCGCACTCGAGGGCGCCCTGGCCGCCCTGGAAGACGGGGAGCGGGGATTCGCCTTCGCGAGCGGCCTGGCCGCTGAGGACACGGTCCTGCGCGCGCTGACCAAGCCCGGCGACCACTGCGTGATCCCGGACGACGCGTACGGCGGGACGTTCCGGCTGTTCGACAAGGTCCAACAGCGCTGGGGGCTCGACCACACGCCCGCCCCCGTCTCGGACCTCGACGCAGTGCGGGCCGCCGTCCGGCCCGGGACCACCCGCGTCGTCTGGGTCGAGACCCCCACCAACCCGCTGCTCACGATCGGCGACATCGAGGCGCTGGCCGCGATCGCGCACGACGCGGGGGCTCTGCTGGTCGTGGACAACACCTTCGCCTCGCCGTACCTCCAGCAGCCGCTGACCCTCGGCGCCGACATCGCGGTGCACTCCACGACCAAGTACGTCGGCGGGCACAGCGACGTGGTCGGTGGCGCCGTCGTGGTGCGTGACCTCGACCTCGCCGAGGCGATCACCTTCCACCAGAACTCGATGGGCGCCATACCCGGGCCCTTCGACTGCTTCCTCACCCATCGCGGGATCAAGACCCTTGGCGTCCGCATGGACCGGCACTGTGACAACGCCGAGAAGGTCGTCGAGTTCCTGACGGGCCACCCGAAGGTCTCGCAGGTGATCTACCCCGGTCTCCCGGAGCACCCCGGTCATGCGGTGGCCGCCAGGCAGATGAAGCGGTTCGGAGGCATGGTCAGCTTCCGGCACGCCGACGGCGAGCAGGCCGCGGTCGCCGCCTGCGCGCGGGCGGAGGTGTTCACGCTGGGCGAGTCCCTGGGTGGCGTCGAGAGCCTGATCGAGCACCCCGGCCGGATGACCCACATGAGCGTGGCCGGCACGGACCTCGAGGTACCGGCCGACCTGGTCCGGCTCAGCGTCGGGATCGAGACCGCCGACGACCTCCTCGCGGACCTCGACCGTGCCCTCGCCTGACCGCCGAAGTGGGAGTTCTCCGAGGTCGAAGTGGGAGTTCTCCGACGTCCAGGTGGGAGTTCTCCGAGCTCGGACAGGTCCCACCTCACCCGCGGACAAGTCCCACCTCGGCGGGTGAGTGGTGAGCGTCGTGATCTGCGTCGACTTCGGATCGACCTTCACCAAGGCCTCGCTCGTCGACCTCGCCGAGGGGCGCATCGCCGCCGCCGCCGAGCACCGGACCACCATCGGGACCGACGTCCTCGACGGGTACGACGCGTGCGTGGCCGCGCTCGTCGAGCAGGACGTGCGCGCGGCGGACGCGCGCACCCTCGCCTGCAGCAGCGCCGGCGGTGGCCTGCGGATCGCGGTGGTGGGTAACGAGGAGCTGGTCACCGCCGAGGCCGGACGCCGGGTGGCGCTGTCGAGCGGCGGCAAGGTGGTCGCGGTCCTCGCGGCCAGTCGCGGGGACGACCCGGTCACGGTCGTGCAGAGCGAGCCCGATGTCGTGCTCCTGACCGGTGGCACCGACGGCGGCAACCGGGACGCGATCCTCACCTGCGCCCGCGCACTGGCCGAGGTATGGCGGGGCCCGGTCGTCGTCGCCGGCAACGTCGACGCCCGGGCCGACGTGGCCGGGATCCTCGCCCACCACCCCCTCGTGGTCGCGCCCAACATCGTGCCGAGGATCGGCGTCCTGACCCCCGACGGTGCCCGTGCCGCGATCCGGGAGCTCTTCCTGTCCCACGTCATCGGCGGCAAGCACCTCAGCAGCCGCGCCGACTTCCCGGCCATGGTCCGGGGCCCGACGCCGGACCTCGTCCTGACCGGCGTCGAGCTCCTCGCCGAGGTCGCCGGCGACGTCGCCGTGGTGGACGTCGGGGGTGCCACCACCGACGTCCACAGCGTTGTCGAGCTCGACCCCGAGGACTCCGGGCTGAGTCGCGAGGTGGTCGCGACCACGCGGGTCACCCGCACCGTAGAAGGGGACCTCGGGATGCGCTGGTCGGCCGTGACCACGGCGGAGGCGGCCGGCCGCGACGACCTCGCCGAGGCCGCCGTACGCCGGCGTGAGGACGTCGGCTTCGTGCCCGAGTCCGACGCGGAGCTCGACCTCGACGAGCAGCTCGCCCGCGAGGCCGTCGGGCTGGCGCTGCGCCGGCACGCGGGTCGGAGCAGGGTCGTGGTCAGCCCCGAAGGCCGAGTCATCGAGCGCAGCGGCAAGGATCTCCGCGAGGTCGACCTGCTCGTGGGCTCGGGGGGCGTGCTGCGGCACGGTCGGTCGGGGGTCGCCGCGCGCGTCCTCGCCGGCAGCACCGGGGAGGTCGAGGGTGGCTGGCAGCTGCCCCGGAGGGCCGGGGTCGTCGTCGACGAGCAGTACGTGCTGGCCGCGGCGGGCCTCCTGGCGGCCGAGCACCGTGACGCCGCGCGTCGCCTGGTCGGTCAGCTCGCCTCTGCCATCCCCTCTGCCATCTAGGGTGACCCCGTGAGCAACGACGACTCGGAGCCGTCGGGCCGGTCCGACTCCTCGGGCGGGTCCGGGGAGCGGCTGGCCGAGCGCCTGGCTCACCAGTGGGCGCACCTGCGCGCCGAGCAGCGGAGTGCCGAGAGCGCCGTCGCGGCGGGCCCGTCGAACTTCTCCCGCGCCCAGGTTCCCTGGGGGCTGGATCTGGCGGCGGCCTGGTCGTGGCGGCTGATCGTGATCGCGGTCGCGACCTACGGGCTGTTCCGCGGGATCGTCTTCTTCGCCGAGCTCACCATCCCCTTGGTGGTGGCGATCCTGATCACGGCGCTCGGGTCGCCCCTGGTGACCGTCCTCGAGCGTGTCGGCGTACGCCGCAAGCTCGGTGCCCTCGTGGTCGTCCTGGGTGGGCTCGCGTTCGTCGCGGCGATGCTCGCCCTGGCCGGCCAGCAGGTCGCCAACGGTGCCAACGACCTCGCCACCCAGGTCTCGTCCGGACTCGGCGACGTCAAGGACTGGCTCAAGACCGGTCCCCTCCACCTCAGCGACAACCAGATCAGCGACTACATACAGAAGGCCCAGGACAACCTCGCCGAGCAGGCGAAGAGCGGCAAGGTGCTCAGCCAGGCCACCCACGTCGGCTCGGCGCTGGGTCATGTGCTGGCGGGGCTCTTCCTGGTGCTGTTCTCGTCGTACTTCTTCCTCGCCGACGGGGAGCGCATCTGGTCCTGGATCGTCCGGATCGCGCCGCGGGCCGCCCGCTCCCGCGTCGACAGCTCCGGCCGGGTCGCCTGGATCTCGCTGACCCAGTTCGTGCGCGCGACGGTGATCGTGGCCATCACCGATGCCGCCGGCGTGATGATCGCGGCCTCGATCCTGCGCGTGCAGTTCGTGTTCGCGATCGGGGTGCTGGTCTTCCTCGGTGCGTTCGTCCCGATCGTGGGTGCCTTCGTCGCCGGCACGGTGGCCGTGCTCGTGGCCTTCGTCGACCACGGGATCGTGATCGCCCTGGTGATGCTGGCCTGTGTCGTCGCCGTCCAGCAGATCGAGAGCCACGTGCTGCAGCCGTTCCTGATGGGGCGCTTCGTGGCCATCCACCCGCTCGGCATCATCGTCGCGATCGCCGCCGGGATCCTGGTGGCCGGCATCGCCGGCGCACTGGTGGCGGTGCCCTTCGCCGCAGCCGCGAACGCCGTCGTGCAGCACCTCGCCGAGCAGACCGAGGTCGGGGCGGATCCGGAGCAGGCGCTCGAGCAGGACTATCGAGCCACCGGAGAGGTGGACCCCGGCACCGCGGGCGGGTCGGGGGGTTCGGCGGACGACTCCGACGACGGCCGGGTGGGTGACACCGACGACGCCGGTCTGGCAGACCGGTTCGACGCGCCACCGAGCGACGGCAGCGATGTCGGGGAGGGTGCCGAGAAGGAGGACGATGGCTGACGTGGTGCAGGTGTCGCTGGCGGACATCCAGCGTGCCGCCGAGACCGTGCAGCCGTTGGCGTTGCGGACTCCCATGGAGGAGTCACGTTGGCTCTCGGCGCTGACCGGCAGCTCGGTGCTGCTCAAGTGCGAGAACCTCCAGCGCACCGGCTCCTTCAAGGTGCGTGGCGCCTACACCCGGATGTCGCGGCTCTCCGACGAGGAGAAGTCCCGCGGTGTCGTCGCGGCGTCCGCGGGCAACCACGCCCAGGGCGTCGCCCTCGCCGCCCAGGCGCTCGGGATCACGGCCACCGTCTTCATGCCCGAGGGCGCCCCGATCCCGAAGGAGAAGGCGACCCGGGGGTACGGCGCGGACGTCGTCTTCCACGGGCGCTATCTCGAGGACGCGCTGGCCGAGGCGCGCGAGTTCGGGGCCCGCACCGGCGCCATCCTCATCCATCCCTTCGACAACGCCGACGTCGTGGCCGGACAGGGCACCTGCGGCCTGGAGATCCTCGAGCAGGCGCCCGAGGTGGAGACGGTGGTCGTACCGTGCGGCGGAGGCGGGCTGCTCAGTGGCATCGCGGTCGCGGTCAAGGCCACCCATCCCGACGTACGCGTGATCGGGGTGCAGGCCGCAGGCGCTGCGGCCTTCCCCGGATCCCTCCGGGCCGGCCATCCGGTCAAGCTCGACTCGATGTCGACGATGGCCGACGGCATCGCGGTCGGCCTTCCGGGTGAGGTGACCTTCACCGCGGTCCGCGAGCTGGTGGACGAGATCGTGACCGTTTCGGAGGCCTCGCTGTCACGGGCGGTGCTCGCGACCCTGGAGCGGGCGAAGATGGTCGTGGAGCCGGCCGGCGCGGCCGCGGTCGCGGCGATCCTCGATGACCCGTCACGCTTCGGTACGCCGACCGTCGGCGTCCTCTCGGGCGGCAACATCGATCCGCTGCTGCTCGGCAAGGTCATCCAGCACGGGATGGCTGCCGCGGGTCGCTACCTCAACCTCCGCCTGCGCATCCCGGACCGACCCGGTGGGCTCGCCCGGTTGCTGTCGGACATCAGCGAGGCCGGCGCCAACGTCGTCGAGGTGTCCCACGCCCGGATCGACCCGGACCTCTCACTCGACGAGGTCGAGGTCCATCTCCAGCTCGAGACGCGCGGCGAGAGTCACGCCGAGGCGCTGACCACGCGCCTGCGGGAGCACGGGTACCGGATCTGAGTAAGAGATCGCCTGGCGACCAAGCTCGCAAGGTGGCACGACAGTCAGCCTCAGCAGATCAACCCGCGAAAGGCACCGCGCTGATGATCTCGATCTTGGCCGTCCGCCCGTTGGGCTGCTCGAAGTCGACCGTCTCGCCGGCCTTGTGACCCAGGAGCGCGGTCCCCAGCGGTGACTCCGGCGAGTACACCTCGATGTCGGTGTGGTCCTCGGCGATCTCGCGGGCGCCGAGCAGGAACGACTCCTCGTCGTCGTCCCCGTCGTACCGGTAGGTCACGAGCTTGCCGGCCGACACCGTCTGGTCGTCGTCCGCGGGCTGGGTGGTCGCTCCGCTGAGCATCTCCTCGAGCTGGCGGATCCGGCCCTCGTTGGTGCCCTGCTCGTCCTTGGCCGCGTGGTAGCCGCCGTTCTCCTTGAGGTCGCCCTCGTCGCGGGCAGAGCTGATCCGCTCGACGATCTCGGCGCGAAGGGGACCGCGCCGCTCCTCGAGCTCGGCGTTGAGCCGGTCGAAGGTCTGCCGGGTCAGCCAGATCATGCGGAACTCCTCGATAGACGCGTGGGGGTACGCGTCGACGTCGTGTGTGTCGGTGTGATGCGCCACCGGTAGGGACTGCTACGTCGTGCTGGTTGCGTCGTCGTGGCGCGGCCAGAAGGGGTGAGTCTATCAAGAGACGCGCGTCAAACCCACAAACGTGCAGTTCACATGCCAGCTGACGAACACGCTCGCCCCGGTCCCGATCCTCACCCTACCGCGGTCGGGTCTGGCCCTTCGCGGTGCACCCGAGCGCCTGGACCGTCGTGGCGATCCGCTCCGTCCGCACGGTGACCCGGTTCGTGCCGGAGACCGGCTTGAAATGCAGCTCGCCGACGACGGAGTGGTCGTCGGCGAGGGCCTCGACGGTGCAGCTCGCACCGGTCGTGCCCGAGGCCAGGGACACGTGGATCTGCGCGGTCGCGTGGTGTTCGTCGACGACGTGGAAGGTCATGAGCTGCGACTGCACCTTGGGGTGGGACCCGTCGTACGCCGCCCAGGCCAGCCAGCCGAGCCCGACCAGGGCCACGAGGACCACCGCGGCGAGCGTGACCGGTCGCCGCCACGCCGGCGGCGCGGCGTACCGGTCGGTCAGCGTCTGCTCCACGACGTCGATGCTCTCACCGGGGGTGCCGCTCCCTAGCATGAGGCCCATGTCCCAGGACCCTGCCGGGAGACCGCGCCCGGGCGCCGGCCTCCGGTTGATGCACGTGCACGCCCATCCGGATGACGAGTCGAGCAAGGGAGCGGCCTCCACCGCGAGGTACGTCGCCGAGGGCGTCGACGTCCATGTGGTCACCTGCACCGGTGGGGAGCGCGGGTCGATCCTGAACCCGAGGATGGATCGCCCCGACATCGCCGCGAACATCACCGAGGTCCGCCGCCAGGAGATGGAGCGCGCGCGAGACATCCTCGGCGTCCGCCAGGACTGGCTGGGCTTCGTCGACTCCGGCTGGCCGGAGGGCGACCCGCCGCCCCCGCTGCCCGAGGGCTGCTTCGCGCTGGTTCCCCTCGAGGAGGCCGCCGAGCGGCTGGTGCGGCTGATGCGCGACTTCAAGCCGCATGTCGTCACGACGTACGACGAGAAGGGCGGCTACCCCCACCCCGACCACATCCGGTGCCACGAGGTGAGCGTCGCGGCGTTCGAGGCGGCCGGCGATCCCGACCGGTTCCCCGACGCGGGCGCGCCGTGGGAGCCGCAGAAGCTCTACTACCACCACGGGTGGAGCTACGGCCGGCTCAAGGCCATCCATGACGTGATGCTGGAGCACGGCCTCGAGTCGCCGTACGACGAGCGGCTGGAGAAGTGGGACCGCGACGAGTCGTGGGAGAAGCGGCTCACCACCAAGGTGGAGTGCGCGGCGTACTTCGGGGTGCGCGACCAGGCTCTGCTCGCGCATGCGACCCAGATCGACCCCGACGGACCGTGGTTCCACGTGCCGCGCGACCTCCAGGCCCAGGCCTGGCCGACCGAGGACTACGAGCTGGTCACCAGCCACGTGGAGACCTCGCTGCCGGAGGACGACCTGTTCGCGGGCATCCGCGTTCGCTGACCGGGCGGACACCTGAGACAATGGCGTCATGACGAACCTCGTCGTGCTCGCCGTGGCCTCAGATCCGAGGCCCGACGACAACAACGTGGTGGCCGGGTGGGTCGGGTTCGTGGTCTTCATCGCCCTGATCGTCGCCGTGGTGTTCATCCTGCGGAGCTTCACCAAGCAGCTGAAGAAGGTGCGGGCGGCCCAGGAGGCGGGCGTCTTCGACGACAAGGATGCTGGGGAGAACGCCGAGCCGGATGAGGCCGACGACACCTCCGACCACCGTTCCCACCAGACCTGACCGGCCGATTCACTCAGTTCCGGGCGCTCAGTTCCGGGCGCTCAGTTCCGGCGGACCAGTCTGACGATGCAGTCCCAGGCGGTCGCCGCGGGCTCCTCGCCGTGTCCGTCGCCGACCAGCCGCGGCAGGCGCCCGGCCTGCTGTAGCTCGAAGGTCTCACCGCCGAGGTCGGCGATCACGTCCTCGGCCGTCATCAGCACCGACGGGTCCTGCGGTCCACCGGTGCCCTCGGTGAGGTTCGTCGAGTCGTGCGCGACCAGGAGGAAGGTACCTCCTGGTCGGAGTGCGGCGTAGCCGTTGCGGACAGCGGCCCGGCGCTCCGCTGCGGCGAGCTGGAGGTAGGCGAGCAGGCACACGTCGTACGACGACTCCGCGGACCAGGTGGTGGCGTCCGCGCAGACCCACTCGATGTCGAGGCCGTCGGCGAGGATCCGGCCCTTGTCGAGTCCGGCCTGCGAGAAGTCCACGGCCGTCACCCGCCAGCCCTGCCGCGCGAGCCAGATCGCGTTGCGTCCCTCGCCGGCGGCGAGGTCGAGGGCGCGTCCGGGTGGGAGACCGGCCAGCTCGGCCTCGACGAACTGGTTGGGCCCCGCAGACCAGACCAGCTCGCTGGCCCGGTACCGCTCGTCCCATTCCGCAGCATCCACGGGACCCATCTTGCCGGGTCTCGCCTGCTCGGGCGCGACGGTAGCCGGCTCGGCCGTGGTGTCGCACGCGGTAGACAGGCCCCGTGGACACCACCTCGCCGATGTTCCTGGCGCTGGACCTCACCGGCACCTTCGCGTTCGCGCTCAACGGCGCGCTGACGGCGATCCGGGTGGCCCGGCTCGACATCGTCGGCGTGGTCACGCTCGGGATGTTCACCGCGCTCGGCGGCGGGATGATCCGCGACATCCTGCTCGACGCCCTGCCGCCGGCGACGTTCCGCGACTGGCGCTACCTGACGGTGGCTGCGGTGGGCAGCCTGGTGGCGTTCGTCTCCAGCCGCGGCCTCGACCGGTTGGCCATGCCGATCGTGGTGCTCGACGCCGCGGGTCTCAGCCTCTTCGCCGTCAGCGGCGCCCTGAAGGGGCTGGACTTCGGGGTGGGGTTCGCGCAGGCGGTCATCCTGGGCGCGATCACCGCGGTCGGGGGCGGGACGCTGCGCGACGTGCTGATCCGGGAGGTGCCGGCCGTCCTCTCCAGTGGGCTGTACGCGATCCCGGCCCTGGTGGGTGCGTTCGTGCTGGTCGCGGGCGACCGGATGGGCGTCGCGGACCTCCCCGCCGCGGTCGTGGGCGCGGTCGTCTGCTTCGTCATCCGGATGCTCGGGGTGCGTTTCGGCATCGACGCACCGGGTCCACCGGTGCCCAGGCGGAGAGCATGATGGACAGATGCCCGTCGGCGCCGCACGCGCGATCCTCCGTGGCCTCGACGCCGTCCGGGTCTGGCAGGAGGACTTCTACCGCGACCTGCACGCGCACCCCGAGCTTCCGCACCAGGAGCGGCGTACGGCGGGCCTCGTGGCCGCCCGCCTGCGTGACGCCGGGTGCGAGGTTCACGAGGGCGTCGGAGACACCGGCGTGGTCGGCATCGTGCGGAACGGTGCTGGTCCGAGCGTGCTGTTGCGGGCCGACATGGATGCCCTCCCGGTGCGCGAGGAGACCGGCTTGTCCTACGCCAGCACCCGGACCATCGACGACGGCACCCCGGTCATGCACGCCTGCGGGCACGACGTACATGTCACCTGCCTGCTCGGTTCGGTCACTCTGTTGGCACAGTCCTCCGAGCAGTGGTCGGGGACGTTGGTCGCGGTCTTCCAGCCGGCGGAGGAGACAGCGGACGGTGCCCGAGCGATGGTCGAGTCGGGGCTGGTCGACCTGGTCGGACAGGTCGACGTGGCCATGGCGCAGCACGTGCTGCCGTTCGCTGCTGGTCGGGTCGGGACGCGGCCCGGGCCGACCCTCTCCGCCGCTGACAGCATGCGGATCACCCTGCACGGTCGCGGCGCTCACGGCTCGATGCCACAGGCGGCCGTGGACCCCGTGGTGCTGGCGGCCTCGGTCGTGGTCCGACTGCAGACGGTCGTCGCCCGGGAGGTCGCGCCCGGCGACACCGCGGTCCTGACCGTGGGGAGCATCCAGGCCGGCACCAAGAGCAACGTCATCCCGGACCACGCAGTCCTGCTGCTCAACGTACGTACGTACGACGAGCACACCCGCTCGACCGTCCTCGCAGCGATCGAGCGGATCGTGCGTGGCGAGTGTGAGGCGTCGGGCTCTCCGAAGGAGCCGGAGTTCGCCCTGTTCGACCGCTATCCGCTGACTGACAACGACACTGACGTCACGGGTCGGGTCGCCGACGTCTTCGCCGAATTCTTCGGGGATCGCGCGGGCGAACTGCCTCAGCAGAGCGCGAGCGAGGACTTCAGCGACATCCCCCACGCGCTCGGCACGCCGTACACCTACTGGGGCATCGGCGGGATCGACGCCGACACCTTCCGTGCCGCGGAGAAGGCGGGACGGGTGGCCCAGGACATCCCGGTCAACCACTCCGCGTCGTTCGCCCCGGTCATCCAGCCCACCCTCGACACAGGCACACAGGCGCTCGCGGTGGCTGCGATGGCGTGGCTCGCCCGATCGTCAACCGGTTGAACCACGCGACGCCGCCACTCTCGACTCGGGATGACAGATGCGCGTCAATCTGCCGGACCCGGCGCAATCTCGCAGGTGCGTCCATCCGCTGCCGGTCGGCGCTGCCGGCAGCAGAAATCGTACAGCCGATGCACGTCCGGACCCCTCTCCGGAACCCGGACTTCATGGTGAGCAATCTGACCGCCCAGCGCGGGGAGTGCTGGGCACACTGAGTGTGACGCTCTGGTCCAGTGCGTCCCGGACGAGCCACGCCGTACCCGGCCAGCGACAAGACGGCGTCATGGAGATTCTCGTCATGTATGACTTCGTTCAGATCACCGGCTCGCTCCTGATCCTGACCGCCTTCGTCGCCGCTCTGGACGGCCGGATGAAGCAATCGTCCTACCGCTATCTCGCCGCGAACGCGATCGGGTCGGTCGCACTCACAGGTACCGCTGTGGTCAGTCACGAGTGGGGTTTCATCCTGCTTGAAGGCGTGTGGGCCATCGTCTCGGGCTACTCCATCGTCAGGAAGGCACTCGGCCAACCTGTCGGTGCCCCCCACTAGTGGAGCAACGTGGCATGCGTCTTACCTGTGCCGGCTACGGACCGCAAGGCGGAACCGGTGGTTGGCCTGGCCGTGCAGGAGAAGTCGATGTCCGTTGCAGCGCTGCGGTGGAACCAGTGCGCGTGACGGCGCGGCCTCTCCGCTGCCGAGGCGTTGGGTGATCAGGTCGCATCTGCGAAGGAGTGATGCTCGTGGGTCACCGTCCACTGGCCGTCGACCTTGCGGAGGCCGATGGTCAGCCGCAGGAGCTGCTCCGGATCGCTGGCGAAGTCGGCCGGCGTGCCGCAGCGCACCAGCGCCCAGGCGAACGCGACGTCCGCACCCGCCGTGACCTCGAGTGAGTCGATCTCGAACACCGCGCCGCCTGCCTGCCACTCGAAGAAGCCCGGCCATGTCTGCTGGTAGGCGTCGATCCCACGAACGCCCCGGTAGGGCGGCGGTACGTCGAACATCACGATGTCGGACGCGTGGTCACCGAGCACGGTCGGTAGGTCGCCGGTATGGACCGCGATCGCCCATCGGTGGATCAGGTCGCGGACCTGCTGCTCGTCGCTCATCGTTTCCTCCTCTTGCCGGTCGCCGCCCCATGCCCTCTCATGGCCGAGTGAGCGGTCGACTCGCCAACTCACCCGCCGGAGGGGCGGGCAGACCTCAGCACGTGCCGCACCAGGCCTCGGTCATCATCGGCGGCATACACGGCGAAGTGATTCCTGCCCCGCCGCGATGGCTTGGGAGAGCTCTGTGGTTCGCGTTCGGGTAGTTCGAACAGGCCGGGCTGCCGGGCATCCGTGCGGACCCACCTAGCGGTCGGGGCGCACACCGACGGGGTCCGGTCGCCGGGTCCGCGACGTCATCCACGCGTCCTTCCGCCGGACGCGGATCCAGTCGGCGTATCCGCCATCGGCTGGCCGGGCGGGTTGGTGGTGTTCGCCCCGTCGAGGAACACATCCCGCATGCGTGCGTCACACCGTGGGTCGGCGATCCCGCAGCACGACTTCACCTTCACATGCCCGGTGATGGAGCCGATCACGAGGAAGACGACGAACCCCACCACCGGGACCGCAAACACCCAAGCCATGGCACACCTTCCACACTGCTCACCGCCAGCGTAGGCCCACGGCGAGGTCCGGGCCCCTCCAGGCTGACGTGCGATCACCATCGCACCGCGGTCGACGTTCCTACCGGGCCGTCTGGGCCTTCGCTTCGCTGGTCGAAACGGGCCCGACGCCGCACTCCGCCCGTCGGTGAGGAGCGTCTATCCCCGCATGTCAGCCCGGCTCGAACGGGCCTGGCTGACACCGCCGATGGGGCATGGGCTGAGTTCTTGCGTCACGAGAGCATCGCCGACCCCGAGGTTCTCGAGGGCGTCTCCCGATCCCTCTGGGCAGTCAACGTCACAGACACCGATGTCGACGGTGCCTTCACACTCGATCTGCCAGACGACGTCGGTTACGGCGGGTACCGGCACGGAGAAGTCGGGGTTCGCTTCGGGGCCCGGCCCGAGCTGCGAGGCTGGCCTTGCGTCCAGAGCGGAAGCCCATCTGCAGATCTGCTGACAGCCGTCCGGCCCACTAGGCCACGCCAGGTGCCCGGCGCCTGATCTCGAAGTGAGTCCCTCCGTCGGCCAAGTCGCAGCAGGGTCCTCGACGCCTCGCACCGAGTGGGAGTGACCAGAGGGGTGGGACACTCGACCCGATGACCGTCGCCACGGATGGCCCGGAGCCGCGGGCGCGACCTCGGGTGCCCACGCCGTGGGGTGAAGGCGCCGGACGGGTTGACATCACGATCGCGTTGCTGATCGGCCTGTACGCCGCGTACTCGCTGGCGTTGTGGCCGCTCGTCCCGGCCCTGATCGGGTCGCACCCGTTGCTGCTGGAGATCGTCAGCGGGTCGACCCTGGCCGAGGTGACGGTCGGGGCTCACAGTCGGCTGGGCGAGCTGCCGTTGTGGTTCGCGGTGGTGGCCGGCGTGCCCGGCTCGATGATGTTCGACTGGGTCTTCTGGTGGGCAGGTCGACAGTGGGGTGACCGCGCACTGCACCTGATCCTGGGCCGCGACGCTTCGCCGCGTGGCGTGGCCAGACGCGAGGCGCGTGCCGCCCGGCTCGAGCGGATGGCTGAGCGGCTCGGCCCGGCGGCCGTCGTGCTGGCCTACTACCTCCCGCTGCCGTCTCTGCTGATCTACGTGGCCGCTGGTCTGTCGGGAATGCGGCTGCGCACGTTCCTGGCTTTCGACGTCGTCGGCACGTTGCTGTGGGTCGGCCCGATGGTCGGCCTGGGATATGCGGTCGGCAAGCCCGCGGTCG
>JAICSC010000245.1 GCA_025937085.1 Nocardioides sp. | reverse complement strand
TCGCTCATGTCGACATACCGGAAACGGTCGAGTCCGCCCACCGCGCCCTCTTCGTCGCACACCCGGAGTGGCTGCGCGCGATCCCCTGACGCCAAGCCGCGACCGGCCGCGGCCGAGTCAGGCTGAGCTACGTCATCTGGTCGCGGCGGCGGGTCAGGTAGGCGGTCTCGGCGGTGTTACCGGCGAGCTCGATGGCCTTGTCGTAGGCATCGCGCGACTGCTGAGTGCGCCCCAGCCGGCGCAGCAGGTCGGCGCGCGTCGCGTGGTAGGCGTGATAGCCCGCCAGCGCGTCCTCGAGGCCGTCGACCGTGGCCAGACCCACCTCCGGGCCGTCGAGCTCGGCGACGGCGACGGCCCGGTTGAGGGCGACGATCGGCGAGGGGTCGAGGCGGACCAGCTGGTCGTAGAGCGCGACGATCTGCGACCAGTCGGTGTCGCGCATGTCTCGGGCGGAGGTGTGTACGGCGTTGACCGCAGCGAGGATCTGGTAGCGACCCGGAGCCACCCCGGAGGCGGCAGCGACGAGACGCTCGCGCACCAGCTGATGGCCCTCGGCCACCAGCGTCGCGTCCCAGGCCCGACGATCCTGCTCGTCGAGGCGAACCAGCTCGCCGTTCGCCGACACGCGGGCGGTACGGCGGGCCTCGGTCAACAACATCAGCGCCAGCAGCCCGGCCACCTCGCCGTCGTCCGGCAGGAGGGCGCGGACCATGCGCGTGAGCCGGATCGCCTCGTCGGTCAGGTCGCGACGTATGGGTTCGGTGTCAGGCCCGGTCGCCAGGTACCCCTCGTTGAAGACGAGAAAGAGAACCGCGAGTACGCCGGAGACCCTGGCCGGGAGGTCATCGACCGATGGCACCCGATAGGGGATGCGGGCCGCGGAGATCTTGGCCTTGCCCCGGGTGATCCGCTGCCCCAGGGTGGCCTCCTGCACGAAGAACGCGCGCGCGATCTCGGGCACGGTCAGGCCACCGACCAGGCGCAGCGTCAGGGCCACCCGGGTCTCCATCGAGAGCGCCGGGTGGCAGCAGGTGAAGATCAGCCGGAGCCGGTCGTCGTCGATGGCGCCGAGAGGCTCGGGGTCGGGCGGGTCGGTGTACCACATCTGAGCCTCCTTCTGCTTGCCGTCACGCTTCTGCTCGCGCCGGATCCGATCGATCGCCTTGCGGGTGGCGGTGGTCGTGAGCCAGCCGCCGGGGTTGGGCGGTACGCCGTCGGCCGGCCATCGTTCGACTGCGGTCCCGAACGCCTCGGCCGCCGCGTCCTCGGCGAGGTCGAGGTCGCCGAAACGACGACCCAGGGCTGCCACCACCCGCGCCCACTCCTCACGGTGGGCCCGGATGATCGCCTCCTGGACGCCGCTCGCGCTCACAGGAACGGGCGCACCTCGACCCTGCGGTTGCAGGCCTTCGACCCCTCGGCCGCGAGCTTCAGCGCCACGTCGAGGTCGGGTGCCTCCATGATCCAGAAGCCCGAGAGATGCTCCTTCGTCTCCAGGAACGGGCCGTCGGTGACCATCGCCGCCCCGTTCCGGTTGTCGATCACAGTGGCCGTGCTGGGCGACGCGAGCCCGCCGGCGAAGACCCAGTGGCCCTCGGCCACGAGCCCGTCGTTGAACGTGTCGATGGCAGCCATCTCGTCGGGGGTCGCGGAGTTCGTCCGGTCATCGATCACGGAAACCAGGTACTGCATCGTGCGATCATCTCCTCTGCTCGGGCCACGAGGCGGCCACTCACCCTTGCTACGACGACCCATGGTCAGATCCGACACCGCGAACCCGAGATCTTTCAAGGACTCCTCGCGGTGAGCTCGGTGCGCGACTCCAGCACCCGGAAGCCCTTGGCCGACGCCAGCCTGGTCGTCGGGTAGCCCTGGCCGGTGAGCCAGGTCTGCAGCGAGTCCGCCCCGAGGTTCTTGCCCACGACCAGCACCGCCCGACCTCCGGGGCGTAGCCGCGCGAACCAACGAAGGAGCAGGTCGTGGAGTGCTTGCTTGCCGATCCGGATGGGCGGGTTGGACCAGATCTCGTCGAAGGTGATGTCCGAAGGAGGGAGCTCGGGATCGCAGGCGATGTACCGGTCCTGGAGCCCGAGCGCTGCGGCGTTCTGGTTGGCGAGCAGTACGGCGCGCTGGTTGACCTCGACCCCGGTGACACCCGACGACGAGCCCACCGGTACGCCGTCGGCCCGCCACGCGGCGGCGATCGCGAGACCGATGACGCCGTACCCGGTGCCGAGGTCGAGGACGTGCCCCGGCTCCGGCGGCTCGGTCTCGCGGAACAACACCGAGGTCCCGATGTCGAGCCGCCCGCGGCTGTACACCCCCGACCCGCTGACCAGGTCGAGGCGCTGCCCCCAGACCTCACACCTGAGGGACTCGCGCTCGAACGGCACCGATGGGTCGGCTGAGAAGTAGTGGTCGGTCATCACGACTCCCGCGTCGCTCGCGCCTCGTCGGCGCGGGCTGCCAGCTCGGCGTCCGGCGGATAGCCGACCTCCTCCAGCGTCAGCCCGTGCGGCGGTACGACGGTCACGGCGGGGTCGCGGACCGCGGCGGTGAGGACCTCGGCCGGCCAGGCGACGGGACGTCGACCCTCCCCGACCGCGACCAGACAGCCCACCAGCGACCGCACCATGTGGTGGCAGAACGCGTCGGCCAGCACCGTGCCGGTGACCAGGTCGGCGTCCCGATCCCATGCCAGATCGAGGAGCGTGCGGACGGTCGTCGCACCCTCGCGCCGCTTGCAGAAGGCGGCGAAGTCGTGCAGCCCCCGCAGCGCCGACGACGCCGCGACCATGGCGTCGACGTCGAGCTGCCTGGGCCAGGCCAGCACCTGATGACGCGTGAGCGGGTCGGGCATGCCGTCGCATATGCGGTACACGTAGCGGCGCCACAGCGGCGAGAAGCGAGCATCGAACCCGGCCGGGGCGGTGACCACACGTCGTACGCGCACGTCCGACGGCAGTACGCCGTTCAGCCGGCGGGTCAGCAGCGCGAGCTCGGAGTCGGGCAGGGCTTCGACGTCGAGATGCACGACCTGGCCACGCGCGTGGACACCGGTGTCGGTCCGGCCGGCGCAGACCGTCGCGACCGACGGGGTCCGCAGAACCGTGGCCAGCGCCGACTCGAGCTCCCCCTGGACCGTGCGCAGGCCCGGTTGCAGCGCCCAGCCGTGGAAGTCTCCGCCGTCATAGGCGAGGTCGATCCGCAGCCGCACCCCGGAATCCTACGAGCGCGGGTTCGCGCAGCCGTCCTAGGCTTTCGCCGTGGTCTCCGTTCGTGACGGCTCGTCCCTCGCCTCCTCAGGACAGGCGACAAGCTCGCCCGCCGATGCCGTGGACGTCCGCCCCGTGATCCTGCTCGTCTCCGAGGAGCACACCGACTACCTGCTCGACGAGTTCGGCCGCTACCGCCGCGACTACGACCTGCGCACCGCGCACAGCGCGCAGGAGGCCGGGCAGGTCGTGAAGGCGCTGCAGGGGCAGCAGCTCGCCCTTGTCGTGACCGAGTCGGTGCTGCCCGATGCCGATGTGCTGGCGACGTTCCACCACCTCCGCACGTACGTTCCGACCTGCCGCCGCGTGGTCGCGGCGCACTGGGACCGGTTCCGTCTCGACGCCGAGCGGTTCCGTCCCGGGCTCGCCAAGGGCAAGTACGACGCCTACCTGCTGATGCCGCGCGGCCAGCGCGACGAGGAGTTCCACACGGCCATCTGCGAGCTGCTGTCGGACTGGAACCAGACGGTCGCCGCACCGGTCGTCGAGAGCCTGCGTGTCGTCTCACCGACCAACGACGGACTGACCCTGGCGGTGCGCGACTTCCTGGACCGGATCGGCATCCCGCACCTGGTGCACCACCCCGACAGCGAGGTCGGACGCGAGATCCTCGCCCGCCTCGACGGCTCCGACCACAGCGGCGCCGAGCCGGTGTACCCGGTCGTCGAGCGATGGGGCGGTGAGCCGTTCACCGTCGCCTCGGTCCGCGACGTGGCGATCAGCATCTACGGCCGCCCGGACTCGATCGACCTCGACCGGGTCGCCGACGTCGTCATCGTCGGCGCCGGGCCGGCCGGCCTGGCGGCTTCGGTGTACGCCGCGTCCGAGGGCCTCTCCACGGTCACCCTCGAGTCGGAGGCGATCGGAGGCCAGGCCGGCACCAGCTCGATGATCCGCAACTACCTCGGCTTCCCCCGCGGCATCTCGGGGATGCGGCTGGCCCAGCGGGCGCGCAACCAGGCGATCCGCTTCGGGACGCAGTTCTTCACCGGCTGGCCGGCGGTCCGGCTCGAGGTCGGCGGGCCTGCCCGTCAACCGGGTGAGCCGCACCTCGTGTGCACCGACGGCGGCGACGTGCGGGCCCGCGCGGTCGTGATCGCCTCCGGTGTCACCTACCGCAGGCTCGGTGTCGAGGCCATCGACTCGATGGTCGGCAGCGGTGTGAACTACGGCGCCGCGATGACAGCAGCCCGCGAGATGGAGGGCCTCGACGTGTACGTCGTGGGCGGGGGCAACTCGGCCGGCCAGGCCGCGATCCACCTGTCCCGGTTCGCGCGCAGCGTCACCATCCTGGTACGGCGCCCCGATCTGCGGGCGACCATGTCGTCGTACCTGATCGGCGAGATCGAGTTCAACCCGCGGATCACCGTCGAGGGCTGCCGATGCGTGGTCGACGGCGGTGGGGACGGACGCCTGGAGTGGATCGAGGTCGAGGACTCCACCACCGGCGAACGCACCCGCCGCGAGGCAGGTGGGCTCTTCCTCCTGCTCGGTGCGGTCGCGCACTGCGACTGGCTGCCCCCCGAGGTCGCCCGTGACCCGAACGGCTTCGTGCTCACCGGTCGCGACGTGCCGTCCACCGCGTGGCGCGACGGGCTGCCGCCGGAGAACCTCGAGACCACCGTGCCCGGCATCTTCGCGGTCGGCGACATCCGGTCGGGCTCGATGAAACGGGTCGCCAGTGCCAGCGGCGAGGGCGCGTCCGTCGTACCTCTCGTGCATGCCTGGCTGGAGCCCACTCCCGCGCCGGTCTGAGCCCGGACCGAGACAGCCGGGACACGCACGCGACAGCCGGTCCTCGAGGGGACTGTGAGCCGCGCCACCAGGGTCATCGCAACGCCCGCGCGGAATCAGGTTCGCGACCGCCCCGTTGGTAGGGTTCGGTCCCGTGCCCACGGCTTCCCCCGAGCGGCTTCGCGCGCTCTCGTCGTCCCGGTGGAAGCGTTTCGCAGAACGTCTGGTGGGCGTCGCGATCGTCGTCATCGCGGTCGTCTACGCGTTCCTCGCGTTCGTCTCGATCCGGACCAACGTGCTGTGGTTCCGGTCGGTCCATGTCGCGGACGTGTACGGCACGATCGTCAGCGCGCAGATCCTGCTCTTCTGCGTCTTCGGCTGCCTGACCGCCGCAGCGGTCGCGGCCTCGCTCCTCGTCCTGGTCAAGAAGCGCCCCCGCGTCCGGCCCGACCCGAGGCGGACCTGGCGATCCCGCTTCCTGCGCTACGAGTCGCGCTTCCGCGTGTGGCTGATCGTCGCCATCGCGCTCTACCTCGGCGTCCGGACCGGAAACCGCGCCTCCCACCAATGGCAGACCTATGTGCTGTGGCGGCACGCGCAGCCCTGGCACCGGACCGACCCGCAGTTCCACCGCGACATCTCCTACTACGTCTCGGTGCTGCCGTTCCACCAGATGGTGGTCTCGCTCCTGAGCTCGATCGTGGTCGTCTGCCTGGTGGTCACGGTCATCGGCGCCTACCTGTACGGCGC
>JAICSC010000398.1 GCA_025937085.1 Nocardioides sp. | reverse complement strand
GTGATCGTCCGCGAGCTGCTCCGCCTCACCGACCGGGTCACCACCCGCATGCGCGTCGCCGGCGTGGCCGGCCGCACCGTGACGATCACCGTGCGGTTCGCCGACTTCACCACGATCACCCGGTCGCGCACCCTCGCCGAGGCCACCGACGTCACCCAGGAGGTCTTCCGCGAGGTCGTCCGTTCGTACGACGCACTGGGGCTGCAGCGGGCCCGGATCCGGTTGGTCGGGGTCCGGCTGGAGGGCCTCGTGCCCCGCGAGCGCGTCCACCGACAGCTGATGCTCGGCCAGCGCGACCAGGGCTGGTCCGAGGCCGACCGGGCCGCCGACCGGGTCGTCCGCAGGTTCGGCGCCGGCACCGTCCGCCCCGCCAGTCTGCTTTCTTGAACACCCCGGTTGGAAACGAAGGTCCCGGGTACAAGAGAGATAGTCACAATTTCATCGGCCTGCCTACCGGATGCCGATGCGGCTGCTTACACTGGCCATGAAAGGCGTCACCGCGCGAGAGGAGGGTTCCCGTGCCGCTCTCCGAGGAAGAGTTGCGAGCGCTGGAGCAGATGGAACGCGCTCTAGTGCAAGAGGACCCCAAGCTCGCCTCCACCCTCCGCGGCACCAACCTGCGTCGCGCCGCCCAGCGCCGGGCCATCTTGTCCGGTGTCTGTTTCGTCGCCGGCCTCGCCGTGCTGATGGCCGGTGCCATCGGGCGGATCACGCTCGTCGGAGTCCTGGGCTTCGTGATCATGCTCGCGTCGGCGACCGTCGGCCTGGCCGCGGTCCGCGGCAGCTCGAGCTCCCACAGCCAGGCCGTTCATGGCGGACACCCGCAGGGCTCGATGCTCGACCGGTTCGGCACCCCGTGGCGTCGCCACCGCAACGACGAAGCCTGATCCGCCTCCTCATCCAAGCCCCGGCCTGCCGGGGCTTTCGCGTGCCTGGCGTGGCTGATGTCCAGGGCGGCAGGACATCTCTCGATCACCGTCGGCGGCGGTTCGGGTGTGACTCGGTCGGGCTGTCAGCCCACGTGGTCGACCACGCCGCCGGCCGCCACGGCCTCCGGCGTCCGTCCGAGCTCGGCGAGCGAGGCACGCCGGCCCCGGCCGAACAACGACCGCGGGAGCCAACGGGCTCGACGCAGCGTTCCCCGAGTGCAGCCGTGCTCGAGTGCGGTGATGCACGTGCGGACGTCGTCGGCGAGGGCGCCGGGCGCGTCGTCGGCGTAGCGCGCGTACCGCACCCGCTCCAGGGTCAGCACGATCCGGTCCAGCGCGTCCTCGGCCCCGGGCGCGATGCCGCGACCGCGCGGCGGGCGCGTCAGGGGCGGGCCGTCGGGCTCCGGCCCGAACCAGGCCGAGAGCAGGTAGCCCGTCTCGTGCGGTGACCGGCTCATCGGCCAGGCCACCCCGAGGTCGAGCGCGGAGTCGCGCAACTCCGCCCAGGCGGCCTCGGCGCCACCACGGACCCGCCGCCGTCGGCGGCGACCCCGGATCGCGCCCGGCACGAGGGCCAGGCCACCGAGCACGACCAGGGCGAGGACCGTGAGCAGGATCCCGGTCCACGGCACGCCGGGGCCGGAGGAGGAGCCGGTGCTCGTGGTCGTGTCGTTGAGCTTCGACGTCGCCTTGCTCGTCGGGTCTGTCGTCAAGTGGCCACCGGCGCTGGTCGGACCGTCCGTCGGATTGTGCGGCTTGATCACCTGAGCCGTCGTGTACGCCGGCGGCGCACCCGTACGACGGCCCGGGGTCGGCTCGAAGCGGACCCACCCCGACCCGCGGAAGTACACCTCGGGCCAGGCGTGCATGTCGTGGGCGCTGTAGACGTACTGGTTGTTTCCCACCTTCTTCGGGGTGAGGAAGCCGATCGCCACCCGCGCCGGGATGTCGAGGGTGCGCGCCATCACCGCGAACGCCGCCGCGAACTGCTCGCAGTACCCGACCCGGTGCCCCTTGCCCGGGGTCAGGAAGTCCAGCAGGGCCTGGTTGCTGTCGCCCTCCTCGGTCTTGAGGCTGTAGCGGAAGTTGTCGCGGAACCAGTTCTGCAACATCACCGCCCGCTCGAACCGCGAGTGACCGTTCCGGGTGACCTGCTGGGCGAGGTCCGTGACGTACGGCGGGAGCGTGCTCGGGCGAGCGGTGTACTCCTGCTGGATGGCCAGCGGCGCGGTCAGCGAGTTGATCATCGAGAAGTTGGACAGCCGTGGCTTGAGCGCGCTCATCGTCCAGGTCAGGTCGGAGGTGTTGGTGGAGTCGTTGCCGGCGATGAAGTCCATCGTGCTGGCGTCCCAGTGCCAGTCGCCGACTGCGTTCACGCTCGACACCGGGAACATCGTCGGCAGCCAGGTCGAGTCGAAGTTCGAGGTCGCGGTCACCG
>JAICSC010000240.1 GCA_025937085.1 Nocardioides sp. | reverse complement strand
TGGGTTCCTTCATGGCCCGAGGAGTGCATGAAGTCTGCGCCCGAGCAGGCGTGGTACCTGATGTCTCGGGTCACGCCTCGACGATAGCGAGGCTCGCGTGCGCCGCCCCTACGATTGGCGGGTGACTCTCCGGCTCCACGACACCGCGACCCGCGACGTCCGTGACTTCGTCCCGCTCGAGGCGGGCAAGGCGGGGATCTACGTCTGCGGGCTGACGGTGCAGAGCGAGCCGCACGTGGGACACGTCCGGTCCGCGGTGAACTTCGACGTGCTCCGGCGCTGGCTGACCGTGTCGGGGTACGACGTCAGGTTCATCCGCAACGTCACCGACATCGACGACAAGATCCTGGCCAAGGGCGAGGCGCAGGGCCGGCCGTGGTTCGAGATCGCGTACCGGATGGGTCGCGAGCTCGACAAGGCGCTGGACGCGATCAACGTGCTGCCGCCGACGTACGAGCCGGCGGCGACCGGGCACATCCCGGAGATCCTCGAGCTGATCGCCCAGCTGGTCGCGCGCGGCCACGCCTATCCGGCCGAGGACGGCTCGGGGGACGTGTACTTCGACGTGCGCTCGTGGCCGGCGTACGGCGAGCTGACCCGACAGAAGGTCGACGACATGGAGCCGGAGGAGACGGTCGCGGACCCGCTGGTGATGGCCAGGAAGCGAGACCCGCGCGACTTCGCGCTGTGGAAGGGCTGGAAGAAGGCGCTCGAGCCCGAAACGGCGGCGTGGCCGTCGCCGTACGGTCCCGGACGTCCGGGCTGGCACATCGAGTGCTCGGCGATGGCGGCGAAGTACCTCGGGCCGGCGTTCGACATCCACGGCGGCGGGGTGGACCTGCGGTTCCCCCACCACGAGAACGAGCTGGCGCAGTCGCGGGCGGCGGGGCAGCAGTTCGCGGCGTACTGGCTGCACAACGCCTGGATCACCACCGCCGGCGAGAAGATGTCGAAGTCGCTGGGCAACTCGCTGCTGATCCCGAACGTGCTCGAGCGGGTGCGGGGGATCGAGCTGCGCTACTACATGGTGTCTGCCCACTACCGGTCGCACGTCGAGTTCTCCTTCGAGGCGCTGGACGAGGCGGCGAAGTCGTTCCGGCGGATCGAGTCGTTCCTCGACCGGGTCCCACCGGTGGTTGAGGAGGTCGCTCAGCGACCGTCTCGAAACCGCCTGCCCGGTGCCTTCATCGCGGCCATGGACGACGACCTGGGCACGCCGGCCGCGATCGCCGTCATCCACGACACGGTCCGCGAGGGCAACCGGATCCTCGGTGCGGGCGAGTCGGCGGATGCCGTCGCCGCTTCGGTCCGGGCCATGCTCGACGTCCTCGGGCTGGACCCGGCCGACCCGGCATGGGGCTCGTCGGAAGCGGCCGCCGACGGGAAGCTGTCCGCCGCCGTCGACGCGCTGGTCGCCGGTCTGCTCGAGGAGCGCGAGAGAGCGCGTGCGGACAAGGACTGGGCGCGAGCCGACGCGATCCGCGACCGGATAGCCGGCGCCGGCATCGCCGTCGAGGACACCCCCGACGGTCCCAAGTGGACCCTGGCCGCGTCGGTCGAGGAAGGCTCCTGATGCCGGGCAACAGCCAGCGCAAGGGCGCGATCCGGAAGTCGTCGAAGCGGCCCACGGCCGGGTCCGGCGGCCGCGTCCGCCGTGGTCTGGAGGGCAAGGGGCCGACGCCGAAGGCGGCCGACCGTCCGCACCACAAGGCGCACAGGCTGAAGGCCAAGGCGGAGCGCGAGACGTCGCGGCGCCCGAAGAAGCGTGGCGGCAGTGACGACGAGTGGATCGCGGGGCGCAACGCGGTGGTCGAGGCGCTGCGGGCCGGCGTACCGGTGAGCGGGCTGTACGTCGCAGAGGGCGCCGAGCGGGACGGGCGGCTGCGTGAGGCGTTCAAGATCGCGGCCGATGGTGGCATCTCGCTGCTGGAGGTGACCCGGGGCGAGCTCGACCGGCGTACCGACGGAGCGGTGCACCAGGGGCTCGCGGCGCGGATCCCGGCGTACGAGTACGCGCACCCGAAGGACCTGCTCGCGTCTGCCGCGGAGCGCGATGAGGCGCCGCTGGTCGTGGCGCTCGACTCGGTGACCGATCCGCGGAACCTGGGTGCGGTCGTGCGATCGGCCTCCGGCTTCGGCGCGCACGGCGTCGTCATCCCCGAGCGCCGAGCCGCGCGGATGACGGCGGCGGCCTGGAAGACCTCGGCCGGTGCGGCCGCCCGCATCCCGGTCGCCCAGGCGACGAACCTGGTCCGGACCCTGAAGGACTTCCAGGCAGCCGGCTGCCAGGTCGTCGGCCTCGCCGCGAACGGCGACCTGTCCCTGCCCGACCTGCTCGCCGACCCCGACCTCGCGTCCGGACCGCTGGTCGTGGTGGTCGGCTCCGAGGGCAACGGTCTCGGCCGGCTCGTGGGCGAGACCTGCGACCGCCTCGTCTCCATCCCGATGTCGTCGTCCCTGGAGTCCCTCAACGCCGGCGTCGCCGCCTCGATCACCCTCTACGCCCTCTCCCTCCACCGCTGACCCCAAAGCGGGACCTCTCCGCCGCCGAAGTGGGACCTCTCCGCGGCCGAGGTGGGACCTCTCCGCGGCCGAGGTGGGACCTCTCCGCCTCACCGCCGCGTACGGCGACGCTCGGCGCGGGCATACCGGCGCGGCCGTGACGGCGAGCGCTCCTCGAGCACCTGCCGCAGCTCGCGCAGCCACGCCTCGAGGCGTGCTCCGTCGAAGTCGTCCTGGGTGACGATGATGAAGTACCAGCCCACCTTGCGCAGAGCGTCTCGGCGTTCTTCGTCGGACTCCACGTCCTCGTCCTCGCTGTGATTCTCCGCGCCGTCGTGCTCGACCGCGACCTTCCGACCGCGATAGGCCAGGTCAAGCCTGCGCCGCTGTCCGCTCGGCAGTCGCACCCACAGTTGGAGCTGCGGAACCTTCAGACCCGCATCGATGATCTCCATGCGGACCCACGACTCGCGGATCGACTCCGCGCGCGCATCGGCATACTCGATCAGCTCGCGTAGCTGTGTGCATCCCCGACGCCCGCGGAACCGCGGCAGCATCCGGCGGTATTCGGCCTTGGTGACGCCGCACGAATGCATGAACGCGTCGAGTACGGCGAGCGCCTGGCGCCGGCCGCGCCGGCACGCCAGATCACAGGCGGTCCGGACCGGACTGGTGACCCGGACGCCTCCAAGTTCCCAGATCTCCTCCTTGCGGAGGTCTCGTTTGCCGCCGTGGATGCCGACTCGCGTCGTTCGGTCGTGTCCGCCGATGCAGACGACGTCGAGGTCGAGTGGTGCGTCGAGCGCCGCCGGCGGCTGGCAGTCGACCCCGAGCAGCCAGGCGGCCGTGTGGTCGCAGACGACGGCGTGTTCGGGCAGGACCTTCGCGATGCACGCGGCCCGGATCTCGATCGTGAGGGGCACGTCCCGATGCAGGTACACCCCTTGAAGCACACGATGGAGCACACCGAGCCGGACGAGGCCGGAGGCCTGCTGGGAAGAGACGCCGACGGAGGCGAGGTCGGACAGGGTCACGGGTGTCAGCGGAAGAACGTCCATGGCATGGGACTGCCCGGATCAGGGATGAGGACAAACCCGGCTCCTTCCCGGCTGTGGAGAACCTGCCAGCCCCGTGGTGGACGACGCGGAGAAGTCCCACGTCGAGGCCGGAGAAGTCCCACTTCGGCCCGGGACTTGTCCCACCTCGGCGGGCTTTTAGGCTGGTCGCGTGGGTACGACGGTCGAACGCTTGCTGCCGACGGACGACGACGGGGTCGCGGAGGCGCTGCTCGAGCTGACCCGTGAGATCGCCACCAAGGAGCTCGCGCCCCAGGTGCACGAGGCCGAGGAGCGCGGCGAGTTCCCGGAGTCGGCGTACCGGCTGCTGGGGAAGTCGGGGATGCTGAGCCTGCCCTTCCCCGAGGAGTACGGCGGGGGCGGGCAGCCGTACCAGGTCTACCTCCAGGTCATCGAGGAGATCGCGACCGCATGGCCGAGCGTCGGCGTGGGGGTCAGCGTCCACGGCCTGACCGCGAACGTCGTCGCCACGAACGGGAGCGACGAGCTCCGGCAGGAGTGGCTGCCGCGGATGCTGAGCGGCGACTGGCTGGGCGCGTACTGCCTCTCCGAACCGCAGGCGGGATCCGACGTGAGCGGGATCAAGACGCGGGCCGTGCGTGACCCTTCGACGGGCTCGGGACACCCGGCCGAGTACGTCGTGCACGGCACCAAGCAGTGGATCAGCAACGGGTCGTGCGCCGACTACTACATCCTGTTCGCGCGCACCTCGGACGACCCCAAGCACGGCCTCTCGGCGTTCGTCGTCCCGGCCGACACCGACGGCATGAGCTTCGGCGCGCCGGAGAAGAAGATGGGGCTGGCCTGCGACGTGACCACCCAGGTCGTCTTCGACGGTGCCCGCATCCCGGCGGCCCAGCTGGTCGGCGAGGAGGGTGCGGGGATGCGCGTCGCGCTCTCGGCGCTGGACGCCGGCCGGCTCGGCATCGCCGCCGTCGCCACCGGCATCGCCCAGGCCGCACTCGCGCACGCGGTGGAGTACGCCGGTGAGCGCCGGCAGTTCGGGAGGACGATCGGAGAGCAGCAGGGGCTGCAGTTCCTCCTCGCCGACATGGCGGGGGACGTCGAGCGCGCCCGAGCGACGTACCTCCACGCGGCGCAGTTGAAGGACGCCGGTCGCCCGTTCAGCCGCCTGGCCAGCATCGCCAAGCTGACGGCCACCGACGCAGCGATGCGAGTCACCACCGACGCGGTGCAGGTGCTCGGTGGCAACGGCTACACGCGGGAGTACCCGGTCGAGCGGCTCTTCCGCGACGCGAAGGTCACGCAGATCTTCGAGGGCACCAACCAGATCCAGCGGATGGTGATCGGGCGCGACCTGCTGCGCTGATCATGGCTCCGACCCCGGCCGCGGAGAACTCCCCCTTCGCCCCGGGAGAAGTCCCACCTCGGCGGCGGAGAAGTCCCACTTGGGCCGCGGAGAAGTCCCACTTGGGCGGCGGAGAGGTCCCACTTCGGCGTCAGGCGGGGTCGGACTCGTCGGCGGTGACGAGCTCGTCGGGCTTGGAGCGGAGCACGGTGTCGATGTAGTCCCGGGCGGTCTCGAAGATCCCGACCTCCTGACCGGCCCGCTCGGAGAGGTACCAGCGGTGCACGAGGATCTCGTGGAAGATCTCGGCCGGCTCGAGCTTGCCCCGCGCCTCGGCCGGGACCATCGCCATGATCGGCTCGAACACCTCGTTCAGCCACCGGTTGGCGGCCACGGCCCGGTCCTCACGTCCGAGGTCGTGGTGGGCGATGAACGCCGCCATGTCGTTGAGCAGGCGGCGCGCCTGGGCGTCCTCGACGTTGAGTCCGGTCAGCGCCTGGAGCTCCCGACAGTGATGGCCGAGCTCCACCACCTTCGGCTGGATCCGGACCCGGTCACCGTCGAAGTCGGTGACGATGTCGATCTCCTCCACGTCGAAGCCGAGGTCGTTCAGGCGTTCGATGCGCTGCTCGAGCCGCCACATCTCCTCGGCGTCGAACTCTTCCTCCCCGGTCAGCTCCGACCACAGCTCGCCGTACCGCTTCCTGATCAGCTCGACGATCTCGAGCGCCTGGACCTGGTCTCCGATCGCGCCACCGGCCTGCAGGTCCAGCAGCTCGGCGAAGACGTTCTCGCAGCCGACCTCCACGTCGTACTCCCGCATCTGGGGCGACAGCGAGGGCCGGAGCTCGCTGGTCTCGGCGTCGACGAGGTACGCCGCGAACCCGCCGGCACTGCGTCGGAACAGCACGTTCGACAAGGAGACGTCGCCCCAGTAGAAGTCCGC
>JAICSC010000137.1 GCA_025937085.1 Nocardioides sp. | reverse complement strand
CTCGAGGCCGTGAGCCCCTTGCCGAGCGAGGAGGCGACACCCCCGGTGACGAACACGTGCTTGGTGACGAGCGCCTGCTTCACGGGGTTCCATCCTACCCGAGCGGGACCGGGCCATCCGCACCCGACGCACCGAATGCGCCGCCCCGGGTGTTCCAGGCCCGCACCAGACCGAGTACGGCGGCCACCCGCCCGGCCCCGGTCTCGCTGCCGTCGACCGTCGTCACCTGTTTCGTCACGCCGTCAGCGGCCAGACCGGCAAGGGTCCGGTCGGTGCTCGGTGCGACCGCGACGACACCGCGGGAGCGGGCCGCCAGACCGGCGAGCACGCCCTCGGCGATCGGCTGGTCGACCGCGGAGCCGAGCACGACCAGGACCAGTGGCGCGGTCTGTGGGGCACCGGCCGGGACCTCGAGCAGCTTGGCGGCTACCAGGCTCTGACGCACCGCCGCCGCGTCGTCACCGGCCGGCGCGGCCGCCGTGCCCCGGTTGGCGACGGCGACGGCGACCAGCTGACCGATCCGCGGGTACGTCGTGGCCTTGGGGTCCGTCCGGCCCTTCACCTGTTGGGCGAGCTGGATGCCGAGGGTGTCGACGAGGCTCTTCTGCGAGGCGTCGACGAGCTGGCTCTGGATCGCGTACGTCGCGGTCACCTGTCCCCCGGCCGCCTTCACCTGGGAGGTGAGCGCTCTGACCGTCGCCGGGTCGGCGCCCGGGAGCGTCACGAGGGCGACCGGCTTGCGCGACAGCCCGTGGGCGTACAGCCGGGGCGCGACCGACGAGGCGAACGCGTCGGCGTACCCCGGTGCCGGGGGCCGGGTGACCACCCGCGGGCCCGTCGAGGCGCTGGAGCCGGTGTCGGCGAGCGGACCGGCGCCGAGGGCGACGCCGGTCGCCAGGGCCAGGAGCACGGCGGTGAGCGGGACGGCGTACGAACGATGCCGGATCACGAGAACCCTTCCACCTAGAAGCTGGCGAGGAGCTGGTCGAGCTGGTCACGGAGGTCGAGCGCCCACTGGTGCCCGACGTCGGTGGTGGCGATCGCGGCGGCGACCAGGACGAGGCCGATCAACAGCACGAGGTAGGCGTGGCGAGCGCGGAGCTGGCCGGAGTAGAGCATGGGGACCGCGGTCGCGTCGACGAGGCGTGGCCCCACCTTGAGCCGCGTCACGTAGGAGCTGCCGAGCCCGTCGCGGCTCCCGTCGAGGAACTCCTCCACCGTCGCGCGGAGCCCCACGCCGATGATCGGGGTGGCTCCACCCGCGTCGGCCAGCAGGAGCGCAGCATCGGTGGTCCTCGCTGTGGTGCGCATCGGGGTCGCGCGTACGCCGATCCGGTCGAAGCGGTCGGTGTCCGCACCGGCGGAGCGCACGCCGCCCGGGGGCTCGGTGACCACGACGTCGCGGCAGGCGCGCAATGCCTTGGCGGGAGGCAGGTCCTCCGTCCGCGAGTCGAGCACCACGATGTCGGGAGACAGGCCGGCCCGCTGGGCCACGGCCAGACCGTCGCCGGTCGCGATCACGACCGGCTTGACCTCACGCAGGTACCGGCGGAGCCGGCGCAGCTCGACCGCGTCATCCGGGCCGTGGCCCACCACGACGACCGGACGCCCCTTCAGGCGGGTCCGCGGCCGGGGCACACCCTCGCCGTGCAGGACCAGGGCCTCCTCGCGGCGCAGGAACTCCGTGCTGTTGTGCGTCAACGTGTGCAGCTGGGTGGACAGGCCCGTCTGGGCGTCGGCGAGCTGGTCGGCCACCCCGTCCGCGGTGAGCTCCCGCCCCTCCGCGACCACCTGGTCACCGGCCACCAGGGTGCCTCCGCGGACCACGACCTTGCGGCCGTCGGGGACCGAGGCGACCAGGTCGCGCCCGGCCGTGCCCTGGGCGTGGTCCACCATCCGGATGCCGGCGTCGAGGAGGATCTGCGGGCCACGGTTCGGGAAGCGGCCGGAGATCATCGCAGCACGGTTCACCACCGCGACGACGCCGGACTCCACGAGGGCCTCAGCCGTCGGTCCGTCGAGGTCGACCTGGTCGATGACGGCGACGTCACCCGGGCGCAGCCGCGAGAGCAGGGCGGTGGTCCGGCGGTCCGATCGAGCCGTACCCGACACCGGGGCGTCGGCCTGGAGGCGGGTCCTGAGCTTCACCACCGCCTCATCCTGTCAGCCGGACCCGCCCCGGCCCGGCAAGGGACAGGTCGGGCGCGTCGGGCTCAACCCGGCCCGTGGCCCGCCGACTCCAGGAGCTCGCGAGCGTGGGCGAGCGCGGTCTCGGACTCGTCCATGCCGGCGAACATCCGGGACAGCTCGCGCTCGCGGCCTGCCGCATCCAGCAGAGACAGACCCGACGTGGTGACCGAGCCGTCGCTGGCCTTCTCGACCACCACGTGCCGGTCGGCGTACGCCGCGACCTGCGGGAGGTGGGTGACCACCAGCACCTGGGACGAGGCCGCCAGCGCCGACAGCCGGCGTCCGACCTCGACCGCAGCCTTGCCACCGACCCCGCTGTCGACCTCGTCGAACACGAACGTCGGCACCGGGCTCGTCCCGGCCAGAGCGACCTCCAGCGCGAGCATCACGCGTGACAGCTCACCGCCTGACGCCCCCTTCGCCAGTGTTCGCGGCTCCGACCCGGTGTTCGCGGCGAGCAGGAACTCCACCTCGTCCACGCCCGACGGGCCGAACCTGAGCCGCTCGCCGGCCACCTCGAGACCGTCGTCTTGGGGGGTCTGTCGTACCACCACCTCGAGCACGGCATGGGGCATCGCCAGGGACTCGAGCTCATCGGTGATCTGCTCGGAGAGGTCGGACGCCGACGTCGTCCGCGCCTGGGAGAGTGCAGCCGCCGCGGGCCCGAGCCGGCCACGTAGGTCGTCGCGCTGCTCACGCAGGCGGGTGATCCGGTCGTCGGTGCTGTCGAGCTCGGCCAGCCGTGTCGCCGAGGTCTCGGCCCACGCCAGCACGTCGCTCACGGTCTCGCCGTACTTGCGGGTCAGGCCGGTCAGCGCCGCCCGCCGCTCCGAGACGGCCGCCAGGCGCGCCGGGTCGGTCTCGAGCCCTTCGGCGTACGACGCGACGTCGGCGGCCACGTCGGACAGGAGATAGGTGATCTCGGCGACGCGGTCGGCCAGCTCGCCGGCCGCGGCGTCGTGGTCACGCACGCCGTCCAGGAGCGTCCGCGCGGCCGCCACCGCTGCCAGCGCGTCGGGGTTCCCCTCGTCGGAGGACAGTGCCTCACGCGCGGATCCGGCCGCCGTCCGCAGCGTGTCCGCGTGCCCCAGGCGTTGTTCCTCCTCGGCGAGGGACGCGTCCTCCCCCGGCTGCGGCGCCACCGCCTCGATCTCACCCAGGCCGAACCGCAGGAGGTCCGCCTCGCGTGCCCTCTCCCGGGCACTGGCCACGACCTCGGCGAGCTCGCGCTCGGTCGTCTGCAGCTCGTCGTGAAGAGTGCGGTACGTCGCGAGCAGCGCCGAAGTGCGCTTCCCGCCGTAGGCATCCAGCGCGTCACGCTGGGCGCGCGGCTGCAGGAGCCGATGCTGGTCGGACTGCCCGTGCACGGCCACCAGCGGCTCGGTGACCTCCGCGAGCTGCGACACCGGCACGGATGCGCCGCCGACGTAGGCACGCGAGCGACCCTCGGCCGAGACGTTGCGCGCCAGCAGCACGTGGTCGTCCTCGACCTCTCCGCCGGCCGCGTCGACAGCCTCGACGAGCTGCGGCAGGTCGACCACACGCAGCGATCCCTCGACGCGGGCACTCCGGCTGCCCACCCGGACCGCGCCGCTGTCGGCCCGGCCACCCAGCAGCAGCCCGAGGGCGGTCACCACCATCGTCTTGCCGGCGCCGGTCTCGCCGGTGATCACGGTCAGGCCCGGGCCCAGCTCGAGCGTCGCTGACTCGATGACACCCAGGCCGGTGATGCGGAGCTCCTCAAGCACGGCCCGCACCCCGCCTGCCGCGTTCTCGGGCGCCGCGCCAGCCCTCGACCGAGAGGCCGAACTTGGCCACCAGCCGGTCGGTGAACGGGGCCTCGTGCAGCCGCACCAGCCGCACCGGCCGTTCGCCGCGGCGTACCTCGATCCTGGCCCCCGGAGGCAGCTCGACCGAACGGCGCCCGTCACACCACAAGACCCCGGACGCCTCGGCCGGCGCGATCACCTCGACGGCCAGCACCGACGTCGGGGCCACCACCAGCGGACGCGCGAACAGGGCGTGCGCGCTGATCGGCACCATCAGCAGGGCCGCCACGCCCGGCCAGACCACCGGGCCGCCCGCGCTGAAGTTGTACGCCGTGGAGCCGGTGGGGGTGGCGCACACCACGCCGTCACAGCCCCACCGCGACAGCGGCCGTCCGTCCACCTCGACGACGACCTCGAGCATCCGCTCGCGGGCGGCCTTCTCGACGCTCGCCTCGTTGAGGGCGAAGGTGCGCCAGACCAGCTCGCCGTCGCGGAGCACCGACACGTCGATCGTGAGCCGGTCCTCGGCGGTGTAGCGGCGCTCCACGATCGCATCGATCGTCGCGGACACGTCGTCGTACTCGGCCTCGGCCAGGAACCCCACGTGCCCGAGGTTCACACCGAGCAGCGGGGTGCCGCTCTCGTGCGCGACCTCGGCGGCGCGCAGGATCGTGCCGTCACCACCGATGACCACGACCAGCTCGCAGTCCCCGCTCGGGTCGCCGTCGCCGGCGAGGTGGACCTGCGGATCGTCCGCGAGCCCGAGTGAGGCCGCTTCGTCCGGCAGCAGCCGGACCTGGATGCCGTGGGCGCTCAAGGCGTCGACCAGCTGGCACGCGACGTCGCGCGCCTGGGCTCGGCCGGGGTGGGTGAGCAGCAGCACCCGGCGTTGGTCGCTCACTCGGTCAGCCTCTCATCCGGCGCCCCCGCCGCTCCGAGCGACACCACCTCGTCGATCGCATCGCGGTCGATCTCGGCCGGACCACGGCGCAGCCACAGGAAGAACTCCAGGTTGCCCGACGGCCCCGGGAGCGGGCTCACGGTCACGGCCCGGGCACCCCACCCGCGCTCACCGCTCGCGGAGGCCACCGTCTCGACCGCCTCCGCGCGCAGGCCGAGGTCGCGCACGACCCCACCCTTGCCGACCCGGGCCCGCCCGACCTCGAACTGCGGCTTCACCATCAGGACCAGATCACCGTCGTCGGCCGTGACCGCCACGAGCGCGTCGAGCACCAGCGTGAGCGAGATGAACGACAGGTCACCGACCACGAGGTCGACCGGCTCGCCGATCAGGGGCAGATCCAGGTCCCGGACGTTCGTGCGGTCGTGAACGCGGACCCGTGGGTCCTGCCGCAGCCGCCAGG
Source organism: Nocardioides sp. (assembly GCA_025937085.1). Taxonomy (GTDB): domain Bacteria; phylum Actinomycetota; class Actinomycetes; order Propionibacteriales; family Nocardioidaceae; genus Nocardioides. Next base: position 3,417 of record JAICSC010000137.1, on the reverse strand, counting down.
CGAGCTGGCCGTAACCCACGTCCACGGCCACCACCTCGGAGGCACCGTGTCGCAGCAGCACGTCGGTGAAGCCGCCGGTCGACGCTCCCGCGTCCAGGCATCGCCGCCCCGAGACCACGAGACCGGCCGGCTCGAACGCGGCGAGGGCACCGGCGAGCTTGTACCCCCCGCGGGAGACGTACTCCTCGCCGCCGGGAACGTCGGCGTCCGCCACCACCAGAGCGACATCGGTCGTCACCGCCGTCGCTGGCTTGACGGCCCGCGCTCCGGCGACCGAGACCCGACCGTCGGCGATCAGGTCGGCCGCGTGGGCACGGGAACGCGCGAGGCCTCGACGGACGAGCTCGGCATCGAGCCGCAGACGTCGCGGCGACACCGTCAGGCCGAGGGGTCCGACCGGTCGACCGACGGAGCGTCGAGCGCGGCCCGCAGCGACTCGTGGGCGTGCTCGAACATCGCCAGGTGCTCCTCGAAGGGGGCCGCGTCGACGCGGTCGAGGTCGGCCAGGACCGTGTCGACGGCAGGCACGCCCGTGGAGGTCGTCTCGGCCTCGGGAATCGACGACTCCTCGCCGCGCCCCATGCTCTCCGGGGTCGTCGGTGGTACCTGCTCGGTCATGCCGGAAGGCTACCCCGCGGCTGCCGCCCGCGCGGGAACGGTCAACCCGCTCGTGTCTGCCGGTGATCCCGATGCGTCGAGGTGCGCCCATGCCGCCGCAGCGACCCCCATCCACCACAGGTCCAGATCGCCCTCGCCCGACCCTGAGCCCTCCACGATCAGGCGCCCCCCTTCGAGTCGGGCCGTCCACGGGCCGGCCCGCCACACACCATCTGACTGCTCGGCCGTGCAGCCGGCACGGCCCAACGCGGTCAGGTCGTGCCCGATCCAGGTCGGTCGCTGGTCGGGTCGAGCCGCCACCAGGTCGGTCAGCGAGCTCACGCCGGTCATCACCAGGAGCGAGTCCACGCCGGCCTCGTGGGCGCCGGAGATGTCGGTGTCCAGCCGGTCGCCCACCATCAGCGGATGCTCCCCCTCCACCCGCAACCGGGTCTCGTCCAGCAACGGACGCTGCGGCTTGCCGGCCACCTGCGGCCTGATCTCGGCGAAATCGCTGATCAGGCGGACCAGGAGCCCGTGGCCCGGGGCCGGCCCGTCGTCGGTGGGCAGGGTCTCGTCGGTGTTGGTGACGACCCACGGAAGGCCGTTGCGGATCAGGGTGGCGGCTCGCATGATCACCCGCCAGCGCATCTCCGGCGCATATCCGGACACGATCGCGACCGCACGAGGATCCCCCACCTCGACCGGGTCCAGCCCCGCCTCGCGGAGCGCCGTGGAGAGGCCGTCGGCTCCGAGCACGGCGATCGGCGCGCCCGCCCCGTGCTCGTTGGCCAGCAGCCGGGCGGCCGCCTGGGACGAGGTCACGACGTCGCCAGGAGCGGCCTGGATCCCCAGCTCTGCGAGATGGTCGGCCACCTGCTGCGGCGTCCGCGACGCGTTGTTGGTGATGAACGCGATGTGGGCCCCACCCGAGCGCGCGCCGGCGATGCTCTCGGCCGCGTGCGGGACCGCGTGTCCGTCGACGTAGACCACGCCGTCGAGGTCGAACATCAACAGGTCGTAGGCCGTCGCCAGGCTCTCGCCGCGAGGTCCTGCCACCGCCCAGCTCCTTGGTCGTAGCCCCTACGATGCACCGATGGAGTCCGGTCCCCCCACGGTTCCGCCGTACGTCGCCGGGCCGCTCCAGCTCACGCCCTTTCAAGCGATCTCGCTGACCGCGCGGCGCGTCGGCGACCCGGCATCGGCGCGTGTCTTCGCGCGACCCTATCGCGGCGTGCCCCAGCGGCTGGAGTCGTGGGTCAAGCGCGGAATGGCAACCCGCGACACGGTGCCGGCGGTGTACCTCCACGAGTACACCGACTCCGGACTGACGGTCCGCGGGGTGGTCGGCTGCCTGGACGTCTCGCACCCCGCGGCGACGCCACTGGACCGTCGGGTCTTCCCGCACGAGGGCGTCCATCCCAAGCAGGTCACCGAGCTGGCCAACCGCATGGAGACGATGCGCATCAACCCGGCTCCGATCCTCCTCGTCCACCGCGGACCGGCCACGATCCGCGACGTGAGCCGCAAGGTGCGGATGGGCTGTCCGGAGCGCGAGTACGTCGACCACGGCGGCCAGCAGCATCGGATCTGGGCGATCAGGGACCGGGCGCACCTCGACACCATCGACGCCGGGCTTGCCGATGCCAGGCTGCTGGTGGCCGACGGGCATCACCGCTACGCCGCGTACGTCGCGTTGCACGGCCGCGATCCGAGCGAGGCCCGCCGCAGTGGACTCGCCATGGTCATCGACCAGGACGAGACGCCGCTGTTCCTGGGCGCGATCCATCGGGTTCTCCACGGCACGAAGCTGCCGGAGCTACTCACCGCGACCTCCACCGCCGGAGCGGAGGTACGCAAGATCAACGAAGCCCAGGCGATGGCCGCCCTCGCTCCGGGCACGGTCGTGCTCACCGACGGGCGGGAGTGGGCGACCGCTCGACTGGACGTGCCCCCGGGCTCAGCCATGGTGCAGCTGGTCGACCACTTCGTGAAGCGTCTCCCACGTCCGCCGACCCGGGTGAGCTTCGCCCACTCGGTCGCGCAGGCGATCGAGCAGGCGCGTCCCGAGCGCGTGACCGCAGCACTCCTGCCGGCAGTCGACCTCGACCTGGTGTTCGACATCGTCCGCTCGGGAGCCTTGCTCCCGGAGAAGGCGACATCGTTCCAGCCCAAGCCGAGCCTGGGCTCGTTCATCCGCCTGCTCGACGGATGAGCCGAGCCGTTGCCACCTCCACCTCACAGCGCGACACGCGCCCGCCGCCGGCCGGAGCGAAGAAGCGCCGACGCAGACTGCCCCGCACCTCGACCAGGTCACCCGCCTGCCACTTCGCCACCGAACGCGCCGGACGCCTGGACCACACCACGCAGTCCAGGGCGTCGACGGTCACCCGCGAAGCAGGTGACGGCGGTCTCCCGACGATCACCCGGAACTTCCAGAGCCCGGACCCGCTGGGCAGCACCTGCTCCTCGGCGGGCCGGGACAACCGGCCCACCAGGGTCACCTCGTTCACGTCGTCGGCCTGAGTCTCCTGTGTCGACATCGCAGACCACCTCCTCGAAGGTGAGCCTCGAGGCGGCCACCCACCACGACCGGTGTGTCGTGTCGACCCTGTGGACTGCGGTGTGCGCGGAGCCGGTCTGTGGACGGAACGTGGCGTGATATCCACCTGGAAATGCCAATGGGGGCCATCGTGTGGATGGCCCCCGTTGGGTGGTGGTTGTTCGGCGGCGTCCTACTCTCCCACATCCTGTCGGGTGCAGTACCATTGGCGCTGGCTGGCTTAACTTCCGGGTTCGGGATGGGTCCGGGTGTTTCCT
>JAICSC010000409.1 GCA_025937085.1 Nocardioides sp. | reverse complement strand
GGTCACCCCCTGCGCGGTGGTCACCGCGCGGCAGAGCGTGGGGTGGGCCGTGAACGGCAGGTCGCCGCCGGTCAGCGCCCGGAACCCATCGTCGTGCGCGGCCCGCCACGCGTCCGGCGACTCCCACTCCACGACGTTGACCAGGCCGAACGGGGCGTCGTCGAGGCGTCGGTGCAGTCGGTGCCACCGGTAGCCCGGCTTGCGCACCATGTAGTGGTTGACCCGTTCCCAGGCGGCGAACGCCTCGTCATGCCGCTCCGGGGCGAAGCGCATGCAGTTGACGAAGACGACGCTCTCGTCCGGACGGGCGGCGTCGAACGCCTCCGCTGCCTGGTCGTTGGAGTGGAAGGCCTCGTACCTCCCGGACAGCGCGCCCCGGCGGCCCTTCGCGCCGGCGACGACCAGCGCCGCCGCCTCGGGCGAGTCGGCGTCGCCGAGGTCGATCCAGGAGTACGACGCGGGGGCGCCGACGGCGCGATGCATCGTGTGGCCCTCGGCTAGCGCGGTCGGGGCGGACGCGTCGTCCGGCAGCTCGTACACGGTGATGACGGTGGTCATGGTCTGAATCCTCTCCGGAGCTGTCGTCGGCGTCACTGGAGTCGGTGGCCCTGGTAGGGGCCGTCGTGGAACAGGGCGGCGGTGTGCGTGGTGCCGGCTCCGGCCGAGACGACCCACGCCTGCGTGGCGTCCGGGTCGTCCTGCTCGAGCGGCACCACGGTCACGCCGAACAGCCAGGCCCAGCGCGGAACACCGGCGGGGCGGGTACGCCGGGCACGGCGCGTGACTTTGACGAAGCGGGCGGTGCTGGGGGCTGCTACTGCGCAGTCGGTCATCTCAGTTCCTCTCGGTCTCGAGCTCGTCTCGAGATCTTCGTTGCACTTGTGTGCAATGAATGCACAGCGGTATAGTGGAACGAGACCGACAACCTGTCAAGACGGAGGAGCAAGCGAGTGACCGAGGAACGTGCGGAGACCGGTCGGGCGGCCCAGCGCCGGCGTACCCGTCGCGCGATCCTCGACGCCACCGCCGAGCTGCTCCACACCGGGACCGAGCCCTCGGTCAACGAGATCGCGGCTGCGGCCGACGTTTCGCGCCGCACGGTGTACCTCTACTACCCGACCCTCGACCAGCTGATCCTCGACGCAACGCTGGGAACCCTGAACGTCGACGTCGACTCCGCGCTGGCCGCCGAGGGTTCGACGGACCCTCGGAAGCGGGTTCGTACGCTGGTCGGCGAGCTCTTCGCGTCGATGGAGCGCTCCCTCCCGCTCGGTCGCAAGCTGATCAAGCTGACCATCGACGCACCGCCACCCGGAAAAGGGGAGCCGAGACGGGGCCACCGGCGGATCGGCTGGATCGAGTGGGCCGTCGAGCCCTGTCGGGGCCACCTCACCCGCAAGGACTACGACGACCTCGTGTCGTCGCTGGCCCTGGTCATCGGCTGGGAGGCGTTCATCGTGCTCCTCGACGTCCGGGGCCTCTCGCCACGAGCGGCGAAGGCGCTGACCCTGCGCGCGGCGGAAGCGATCCTCGACGGCATGCTCCCCGACCTGCCCCTGGAGGCCTGAGCGCCTGCCTGCGGAGGCCAGAGCGATCGGGGCCGGAGACACGTCACGCGTGCGTCGCAATGACGCACGCGTGACGCCTAGCCCCCCGGCCAAACACCGGCAGTCTATCCGTGATGGGTTCGAGTGCCGACGGTGGAGAATCTAGTCGTTCGGGTGGTCTCGAGTAGTCCATTCGGGTCAGATCGCTCGAATTTGCCTCCAAACCCGCACGTCTTGTCAGATTTCTTGCCCGGATCGTCGATCGCTCGGTCACAATCCCGCTATGGACGTCCGGGACACAGACCTGCTGAAGGAGATCGACCCCGCCGAGCTGGGTCATCGCATCCGCGCTGCCCGCGTCGCCAAGGGGTGGACGCAGACCCAGCTGGCCGGCGACGACATCTCTGTCGGCTACGTGTCCCGCATCGAGTCCGGGCAGCGTCGCCCGAACAGCCAGACCCTCGACGACCTCGCCGCGCGCCTCGGCGTACCGACCGAGCACCTGCTCCGCGGTGTGACCGCGCGTGAGTACGACGAGATCAAGCTGACCCTGGACTTCGCCGAGCTCTCGCTCGAGACCGGCGAGCACCTCGAGGCCGAG
>JAICSC010000182.1 GCA_025937085.1 Nocardioides sp. | reverse complement strand
ATCGCGTTCTTCATCTTCGCCGGCCTGTTCGCGACGTACGGCAACCCGGCCGACGAGCACGTGCACACCACCGTGAGCACGGTCGAGCACTGCGTCGTTCCCGCGGCCGAGGACGGCCGGGTGTGCAAGGCGTCCGACCCGATCAGTCCGGCGTCGAAGGCGGGTCTGAGACCGGGTGACCGCTTCGTCTCGTTCAACGGCACCCCCGTTCGCGACTGGGACGTCATGCAGGACCTGATCCGAGGCAACCGGAACGGCGCCGCGACGATCGTGGTCGAGCGTGACGGCCGTCAGGTCACCCTGCACACCAACACGATGGTCACGCCGCGGCCCACCGACGTGAACGACCCCACGAAGCTGACTCCCGTCGGCTTCCTCGGGGTGGCCCCGGACGTCACCTACGGCACCGGCGGGCCGCTCTACACGATCGAGCAGATGGGCGGGCTCGCGAAGCAGTCAGCGCAGGCGCTGGCGACGCTGCCGGTCAAGGTGTGGAACGTGGCCGAGGCGATCGCCGGGGTCAAGCCGCGCGCCACCGACAGCCCGGTGAGCGTCGTGGGCGGTGGCCGGCTCGCCGGCGAGACGGCCTCGGCGCAGGACTTCCCGTTGAAGGACAAGCTGGTCAGCCTGCTCGGGCTGGTCGCCGGGTTCAACTTCTTCATCGGCCTGTTCAACTTCGTGCCCCTGCTGCCGCTCGACGGCGGCCACATCGCCGGCGCGCTGTGGGAGGCGGTCCGTCGGGGCGTCGCCCGGCTGCGCCGCCTCCCCGACCCGGGGTACGTCGACGTCGCCAAGCTCCTGCCGGTCGCGTACGTCGTCGCCAGCTTCCTGCTGGTGATGGGCGTGGTGCTGATCGTGGGCGACCTCGTGGTCCCGGTCCAGGTCTCATGACGTTGCCGATCGTGTCGTCGACTCGGGTGATCGGGCGCCCAGCGCCTACCCTGGAAGCATGACCGCCGTCAGCCTGGGGATGCCGGAGGCACCTCCGCCCGTGCTCGCCCCGCGCCGCAAGACCCGTCAGATCAAGGTGGGCAAGGTCGGGGTCGGCAGCGACTACCCGATCTCGGTCCAGTCGATGGCCACCACGCTGACCGCGGACGTGAACACGACGCTCCAGCAGATCGCCGAGCTCACCGCCGCCGGCTGCGACATCGTCCGGGTCGCCTGCCCGAGCCAGGACGACGCGGAGGCCCTGCCCGAGATCGCCCAGCACTCGCAGATCCCGGTGATCGCCGACATCCACTTCCAGCCGAAGTACGTCTTCGCGGCGATCGAGGCGGGTTGCGCCGCAGTGCGCGTCAACCCCGGCAACATCCGCAAGTTCGACGACCAGGTCAAGGAGATCGCGCAGGCGGCGAAGGACCACGGCACCTCCATCCGGATCGGCGTCAACGCCGGCAGCCTCGACAAGCGGCTGCTCGAGAAGTACGGCAAGGCCACCCCCGAGGCGCTCGTCGAGAGCGCGGTCTGGGAGGCGAGCCTCTTCGAGGAGCACGACTTCCACGACTTCAAGATCTCGGTCAAGCACCACGACCCGGTGGTGATGGTGCGGGCCTACGAGCTGCTCGCCGAGAAGGGCGACTGGCCGCTGCACCTCGGCGTCACCGAGGCCGGGCCGGCGTTCCAGGGCACGATCAAGTCGGCCACCGCGTTCGGCGCGCTGCTCAGCCAGGGCATCGGCGACACGATCCGGGTCTCCCTCTCCGCACCGCCGGTCGAGGAGGTCAAGGTGGGCATCCAGATCCTGGAGTCGCTCAACCTGCGTCCCCGGCGACTCGAGATCGTCTCGTGCCCGTCCTGCGGTCGGGCCCAGGTCGACGTCTACACGCTGGCCGACCGGGTCACCGCCGGCCTCGAGGGACTCGAGGTGCCGCTGCGGGTCGCGGTCATGGGCTGCGTCGTCAACGGACCCGGCGAGGCGCGCGAGGCCGACCTCGGCGTCGCCTCCGGCAACGGCAAGGGCCAGATCTTCGTCAAGGGCGAGGTCATCAAGACCGTCCCCGAGTCGCAGATCGTGGAGACCCTGATCGAGGAGGCCATGCGGATCGCCGAGGGGATGGAGCCGGTCGACGGAGCCGAGGCCTCCGTCACGGTGAGCTGAGTGTCACCGTGGGCTGACGGGGGCCGCCACCGCGCGGCGTACCTCGGGATTCTCGGTACGACGCTGGTCGTGCTCGCGATCGTGCTCACCCTGGTCCACCAGCGGACCCCCTCGTCGCCTCCGGTCGCGGACGAGGCTGCCACGGCCGCCTCGGAGCAGGTGCCCACGCCGCGGATCCGGCACGTGTTCGTGGTGAACATCGAGAACAAGGGCTTCCACACCACCTGGGGCAAGCACTCCCGGGCGCCGTACCTGGCGAAGACGCTGCGCGCCAAGGGCGTGTTGTTGACCCAGTACTACGGCACGGCGCACCACAGCCTCGGCAACTACCTCGCCCAGATCTCCGGGCAAGGACCCACGTATGCGATCCAGCACGACTGCCCCCGCTACACCCGGTTCAACGAGGAGGGGGCGGTCCGGGCGCACCAGCAGGTCTACGGCAACGGGTGCGTCTTCCCGAAGAAGGTGGACACGCTGGCCGGCCAGCTCGACCGGGCGGGGCTGAGCTGGCGCGGCTACATGCAGGACATGGCGCGGTCCTGTCAGCACTCCCGCCTGAACGGGAAGGAGCGCTGGGCCCGCGCGACGAAGCGTCAGCAGTACGCCACCCGCCACAACCCGTTCATGTACTTCCGCTCGATCACCTCGCGGCCGTCCTACTGCAAGGCCCACGTGAAGCCGCTGTCCGCGCTGGCCCACGACCTGAAGCGGAGGTCGACGACGCGCACGCTGAGCTACATCAGTCCCGACCTTTGCCACGACGCCCACGACGCCCGCTGTGCCGATGGGGGCCCCGGCGGGCTGCGCGCCGCGAACACCTGGTTCAAGAACTGGGCCCCGCGGATCCTGCGCTCGCCGGCGTTCCGGGCCAACGGGATGCTGGTGATCACCGCCGACGAGTCCGAGGGCGTCCGCGAGGACTCTCGTGGCTGCTGTGGCGTGGTCCCCGGTCCGAACGCCGGTCAGCCCGGCATCGACGGTCTCGGGGGTGGCCGGATCGGGGCCCTCGTCATCGCCCCGCGGTTCGTCGGCCCGGGCACCGTCACCGGCACGCCGTACAACCACTACTCCCTGCTCGGCTCGATCGAGGACCTGTTCGGGCTCGACCGCCTCGGCTACGCACAGACGGTCACGAGCGTCTTCGGCGACGACGTCTACAACGCGTCCTGACGCTGCCTGACGCTGCCTGACTGCTGCCTGACCGCTGACTGACCGTCGGTCGGCGAGTGTCGCCGAGTGACTTCTCGGCACTCCTGCCCGATAGTTCACCTGTGACTCTTAGCCAGGGATCGAGGCTCGGCCGCAGGACGTTGCTGGGCGCCGCGGGCGCGGCGGGGTTGCTCACCGCCGCCGGGGGCTACCGGATGCTGAGTGATGAGGCCGAGGCCGCGACGGCCCTGCCGCACCCTCGGGACTCCGGCATCGAGCACATCGTCGTGCTGATGATGGAGAACCGCTCGTTCGACCACATGCTCGGCTGGCTGCCCTCGCTCTCCGGCTACTCCGACGTCGACGGCAAGCAGGCGGGGCTCACCTATCTCGACCGTTACCGCGTCCCCCACCGGACCCACCACCTCACCGTGATGGCCAGCTGCGGATTCCAGGACCCCGACCACAGCTACGAGGGCGGACGCATCCAGCTCAACGGCGGACGGTGCAACGGCTGGCTGCGCTCCGGGCAGAACGACAGCCTGTCGATCGGCTACTACCAGCAGGCCGACCTGCCGTTCCTGGGCCGCGCGGCGGCCGACTGGACGACGTTCGACCGCTACTTCTCCGCGGTCATGGCGGAGACCTATCCCAACCGCTTCTACATGCACGGCGCCCGTACCGACCGCCTGCACAACGACCTGACCCTCTTCACCTACCCGACGATCTGGAGCCGGCTGAAGGCCAAGGGCGTATCCCACTGCTACTACCACGGCGACACGCTGCCTCTCTTCACGTTCCTGCTGAAGCACAAGCCGGCGCACACCAAGCCGTTCGCCTCCTTCATCGCCGACGCGAAGGCCGGGACGCTCCCGGCGGTCTCGTTCGTGGACCCGCGCTTCACCGACGAGGAGGCCGGGACGTCGAACGACGACCATCCCCATGCCGACCTGCGCGCGGGCGAGGACTTCATGAACCAGGCGTACGACGCCGTGCGGACCAGCCCGAACTGGGCGAACACGGTCCTGGTGATCACCTACGACGAGTGGGGCGGGTTCTTCGACCACGTGCCACCCGGTCACGCTCCCGACGTGAGCAGGAAGACCAGCCTGCGCGGGTTCCGGGTGCCCACCGTCGTGATCTCGCCGTTCGCCCGGCGCCGCTTCGTCTCCCATCGGACCTTCGACCACACCTCGATCCTGCGGATGATCGAGTGGCGCCACGGCCTGAAGCCACTCACGGTGCGGGACCAGAAGGCACGCAACCTGGCGACGGTGCTGAACTTCGCCCACCCGAAGCTCTCGTCACCGACGTACAACGTGCCGCCGTTCACCAGCCAGGGCTGCTCCGCGACGGCGGACCTCGAAGGATCGGAGTTCAAGGAGTGGCCGGCCCTGAAGCAGCGGATCCTGGCCAACGGCGGGGTGCTCGAACGATGAGGTCGCCGCGCAGCACGGCGCTGCGGATCGGGCCCTTTCGAGTCGGACTCGTCCTGCTGGCTCTCGCGGTGGCTTTGTCGGTCTCCCCCGCGGAGGCGTCGGGTGGCCTGAACGGCAAGGCCCCGGGTGCGGCAGCGGTCGGTCCGGACCGCCCGCGGCGGCCGGCGTACGTCCCGAAGATCAGGCACGTCTTCGTCATCAACATCGAGAACAAGGGGTACGACGAGACCTTCGGCCCGGGCACGGCCTCGCCGTACCTGGCCGGCAAGCTGCGCCGGAAGGGCGTCCTGCTCAACTCCCACTACGCCACCGCCCACAACTCGCTGCCCAACTACCTGGCTCAGATCTCGGGCCAGGCTCCGAACCTGCAGACCCAGGCCGACTGCCACACGTTCAGCAGGTTCCACCGGACCGGACGCCGGGCGCCCGGCCAGGCGGTGGGAACCGGATGCGTCTACCCGAGGAGTGTCCGCACCCTGCCGCGGCAGATGACCCACGCAGGCCTGACCTGGCGCGGCTACATGCAGCAGATGCGTCAGCCGTGCGTGCACCCGCGGATCGGCCGGCGAGACACGACTCAGCTGGCGACTCCGGGCCACAACTACGCGGTCCGGCACAACCCGTTCATGTACTTCCGGTCGATCATCTCGCACCACGCGTACTGCCGCCGGCACGTGCGGCCGCTGCACGACCTCCGGGTGGACCTCCGGCATCGGAGGACCACGCGGAACCTGTCCTACATCACCCCGGACCTGTGCCAGGACGGGCACGACGCGACCTGTGCGAACGGCGAGAAGGGCGGGCTCCGCCAGGTCGACAGGTTCCTGAAGAGGTGGGTGCCGCGGATCCTGTCCTCGCCCGCGTTCAAACGCAACGGCATGCTGATCATCACCGCGGACGAGTCGGACAACGCGGTCGTCGACTCGAGCGCCTGTTGCGACGAGCGGTCGGGGCCGAACGTGGCCCAGGCCGGCATCCTCGGCCCGGGCGGTGGGAAGGTCGGCGCGCTGGTCATCTCCCGGTTCACCCGGCACAACACGTGGAGCACGACGCCGTACAACCACTACTCGCTGCTGGCGTCGCTGGAGGAGATCTTCCGGCTGCCGAAGATCGGGATGGCGAAGGTCCACGGCCTGCCGGTCTTCGGTATCGACGTGTACAACAACGGGTGGTGGCATCGCTGAGACTCGACTGAGCCCGGGCCGAGACTGGGGCGTCGCATCCCGGCCGCCTGGGCCCCTATCGAGGGGGCGCGACCGGGCCTCCATCCGCGTAGGCTCCAGGCGTGACCCTGTCCAGGTTCCGTGCGCGCCAGGGGGTGAGCGTGCTCGGACCCGCCGACCTTCAAGACTTCCTCGAGCTGACCCGCCGCAGCCCGGTCGTCAACGCGTTCGCCGAGTACCGCGCGCGCAGCACCAACCTCGAGCCGCGTCTGCTCGCGGGTGAGATCTGGGGCCGGTACGACGCCGGCCGGCTCGTGGCGGGCTGCCACGTCGGCGCCAACATGGTGCCGGTCGAGTGCACACCTGACGATGCTCGCGCCTTCGCCGAGCGCGCGCTGACCCGTCCCCGGTCCGTGGTCACGATCGTCGGGCCACAGGAGCAGGTCTGGCCGCTGTGGGACTGCCTGTCCGACGCCTGGGGGCCGGCGCGCGAGACCCGGTGGGACCAGCCCCACCTGGAGCTGGCCGGGGCGCCGCTGATCGCGCCCGACCCCGGCGTACGCCGTACGACGCCGGACGACTTCGCCGTGCTGTACCCGGCCTGCGTCGCGATGTACACCGAGGAGGTCGGCGTCGACCCGGAGTCAGACGGTGGGGCCCCGATCTACCGGTCGCGGGTGCGCCAGCTGATCGGTCTCGGCTGGTCGTTCGCCCGGATCGAGGACGGCCGCGTCGTGTTCAAGGCCGAGGTCGCGCACGCGACGCCGTACACCGCCCAGATCCAGGGCGTCTGGGTGACGCCGGACCGTCGAGGCGAGCGCCTGGCCGCCGCCGGCGTCGCCGCCGTCGTCGAGGCCTGCCGCCGGGACATCGCACCGGTGGTGTCGCTCTATGCCAACGTCTGGAACGAGCCCGCCCGTCGTGCCTACGAACGAGTCGGCTTCGTCCAGTCGGGCACCTTCGCAACCGTCATGTTCTGACGCCGGGTCTCGAGACGGTTGCAGGGCGACCTCCTCGACCAGCGGGGTGGTGCGGTCTCGACCGGCTCGACGGACCCCGCCTTCATGTTCCGATCAGGTTCATCCAGCACCATCGTCCCCGTGCACACCCTGGACTCGCTCGTCGCCCAAGGCGGTCTCTACGTCGTGGCCGCACTCTCGGTGGTCGTCTGGCTGACCGTGCCGAGGTCGGAGAAGGTCGCCCTGGCGGTCGAGATGGTCGTCGGGCTCGTGATGGTGGCCGTTCTCGTCAAGGTCGCCGGGGCAGTGCACGACGACCCTCGACCGTTCGT